>NZ_JAESKI010000020.1:0-32415 GCF_017892065.1 Staphylococcus sp. GDY8P120P
CCACAAATTGGGGTCAGTTCAGTATGATATCTTAGCCTTTCTTTTTTATTTGTAATAGATAACTAAAGCAAAATGGTTATTCTACGTAATTATTTCTATCTTTTTTATAATTTATTAATCATTTTTATTAATACAAATTGTAGCGGGACGCGACTATATAATAACCATGTAGGTAATTGTTTATCACCTAGCGCTATATTTTTTCTAGCCATATAAATGTTAGCAGGCAGTACTGCTAATAAAAAGCTATTAATAAGTTTCTTAAAGCCACGTGTAGGTTGTTTAACTATTAATACTATGCCAAAAACAATTTCAAAAACACCTGTTATTAAGACTGCAGATTTTCTAAATGGTAAATATTCAGGTACGATCTTTCTGAAATTAGACTCATGACAAAAATGTAATACGCCAGCAGTACTAAATATTATACCTAAAATGGTTCTCATTAAACGTTTCATTTATCAACACCCATTTCTTTTAAATAACTTCTTCCGAATTCTGGCAGTTTAACGCCAAAATTATCTGCAATTGTCGCGCCAATTGAACTGAATGTATCATCCATAGATAGTTCATGATATTTCGTTATTTTAGGGCTAAACATAAGTACTGGAATATATTCTCTTGTATGGTCTGTTCCTGTAGCTGTTGGGTCATTACCATGATCTGCAGTAATGATAACTAAATCATCTTCTTGCAGATGATCGATAAGTTCTGGCAAACGATCATCAAAATCTTTAATAGCTTGCGCGTACCCATCTTTATCACGACGGTGACCATATAACGCATCAAAATCTACTAAATTCAAGAAACTTAAGCCTGTAAAATCTCGTTGTACCGTTTCAACCAATTTATCCATACCATCCATATTATCTTTAGTACGAATGGCTTCAGTTACGCCTTCTCCATCGTAAATATCATTAATTTTTCCTAAAGCAATCACATCATAATCCTTGTCTTTTAATTCATTCATTACCGTTTTACCGAATGGCTTTAAAGCATAATCATGTCGATTAGATGTTCTTGTGAAATCACCCGGCTCGCCAACATATGGACGAGCAATAATTCGACCAATTAGATATTTAGGGTCTTTTGTCAATTCTCTAATTTTCTCACAAATATCATATAATTCTTCTAGTGGGATAATATCTTCGTGAGCAGCAATTTGAAGCACTGGGTCTGCTGATGTATAAACAATTAAATCACCCGTCTTCATTTGGTGCTCTCCCCACTCATCAATAATTTGTGTACCTGAAGCAGGTCTATTAGCTACTACTTTACGACCTGTCATTGTTTCAATTTCGTTGATTAGTTCATTTGGAAAACCATTAGGATAAACTTTAAAGGGTTGCATAATATTTAATCCCATAATTTCCCAATGACCGGTCATAGTGTCCTTACCAACGGAAGCTTCACTCATCTTAGTATAAAACGCACCAGGTTTAGCTACCTGTTCAATAACAGGTAAGGGTGCAATATTACCTAACCCTAATCGCTGTAAATTAGGTAGCGTTTGGCCAAAACCTTCGAGCGTATGTTTCAACGTGTGGCTGCCTTCATCGTCAAATGCTTTAGCATCTGGGCCTTCTCCTATACCCACTGAATCCATGACAATTAAATGCACCCTTTTAAATGGTATAGTCATCGTTCCATCTCCTATTCAGTAATTATTTTATGAATCAACGTAGGAATTTCTCCATGTGAACTTATCGTAATACTTTGATTTAATTTTGCTTTAACTTCATCAATTTGTTCACAGTTACTGTGAATCGTTAATAAAGATTCACCTTCACTAACAAAATCTCCTACTTTTTTATTCAAGACGATACCAACGCTTAAATCGATATCATCTTCTTTTGTTTGTCTACCGGCGCCTAACATCATCGATGCAACGCCAATTTCATTTGCAATAATTTCAGTTACAGTACCTGATTTTTGCGATGGTAAATCAATTTGGAAACGTGCTTGTGGTAATCGATTAACATCGTCGACTACTGAACCATCTCCATCTTGATTTTCTAAAAATGTACGGAAAGCCTCTAAAGCTGAACCGTCATTGATTGCCTTTTCTAATAGTAGGCGAGCTTCATCTAAATCCTTAGCTTTACCACCTACAACGACCATTTGTGAGCCTAATGTCATCACTAATTCTGTAAGGTCTTTTGGCCCTTTACCTTGTAAAGTTTCAATGGCTTCTTTGACTTCTAAAGCATTTCCAATGGCGTTACCTAATGGTTGTCCCATATCTGAGATAATGGCCATCGTGTTTCTACCAACATTATTGCCAATATTCACCATTGCTCGGGCTAATGCCTCAGCATCTTCTAATGTTTTCATAAAAGCGCCATTGCCTGTCTTAACATCTAATACGATGGCGTCTGCTCCAGCAGCTATTTTTTTACTCATAATTGAAGAAGCAATTAGTGGAATTGAATTAACAGTTCCAGTAACATCACGTAATCCATAAAGTTTCTTATCAGCTGGCGTTAAATTACCAGTTTGTCCAATAACAGCTACTTTAGATTCATTTACTAATTTCACAAATTTATCTTCACTAATTTCAACGTGAAATCCTTTTACAGATTCTAATTTATCAATTGTGCCCCCGGTGTGGCCTAAGCCTCTACCACTCATCTTAGCTACTGGCACACCAACAGAAGCAACTAATGGTGCTAATACGAGTGTTGTTGTGTCACCTACGCCACCTGTTGAATGTTTATCTACTTTCATACCATTAATCGCTGATAAATCAATAACGTCACCTGAGTTGACCATTGCCATTGTAAGTGCCGCTCTCTCATCATCATTCATATCTTGGAAATAAATTGCCATTGCTAAACTCGACGCTTGATAGTCTGGAATCTCACCGTTGGTATAACCATTAATAAAAAATTCAATTTCGTCTTTATCTAATGCTTGACCATCACGTTTTTTTTCAATAATATCTACCATTCTCATATGAGTTGGCCTCCCCCAAAAAAACACAAATTATACTGTGTCTATTTTATAGTTTAGATAACTTTAATAATCAGTATCACTTTCTAAACCTTGAATAATTTGAATCCCTGCACTTGCACCAATACGCGTTGCTCCAGCTTCAATCATTTTATTAAAATCTTCTAAGTTTCTTACCCCGCCAGATGCTTTAACTTCTAATGCATTACCTACAGTATCTTTCATTAATTTCACATCTTCAGGTGTTGCGCCGCCGCCAGCAAATCCAGTTGAAGTTTTGACGAAATCTGCGCCTGCAGCTTGACTTAACTCACAAGCTTTTACTTTCTCTTCATCAGTTAGAAGACATGTCTCAATGATCACTTTTACCGTTTTGCCATTTGCTGCTGCCACTACACCTTCAATATCTTTTTGAACTACTTCATAACGCCCATCTTTTAAAGCGCCGATATTGATAACCATATCTATTTCTGATGCACCGTTTTTAATAGCATCTTCAACTTCAAATACTTTTACAGCTGTTGTTGATGCGCCTAACGGGAAGCCAATTACTGTACATACTAAAACGTCAGTGCCCTTCAATTTATCAGCAGCATATTTTACATGAGTCGGGTTAATACATACTGATTTAAAGTGATATTCGCTCGCTTCATCAAGTATTTTATCAATTTGAGTTCTTGTAGACTCCGGCTTTAGTAGTGTATGATCTATATATTTTGCATAATTCATTCTAATTCCTCCTAAAATATTATATGTATGAAATTACTTTTATTCTTTAAAATTATAATATATTCAAATAAATTTAATAAAATCACAACATGGGCTTTATCTCTATATTACAAAAATTCGCAAAAATAATAAACAAATGTTATCTTTATTTTGATAAAAGAATTTAAAGGAGAAGAAGACTATGACAAAATCTACACCACACATTCAACCTAACGGAGCAAAAATTGCTAAAACTGTTTTAATGCCCGGAGATCCATTACGCGCAAAATATATCGCAGATAATTACTTAGAAAACGTTGAACAATTTAATGAAGTTAGAAATATGTTTGGCTACACAGGCACTTACAAAGGTAAAACAGTTTCTGTGATGGGATCTGGCATGGGCGTCCCAAGTATTGGTATTTATTCGTATGAACTCTATAATTTCTTCGATGTTGAAACGATTATCCGTATTGGATCATGTGGCGCATTACAAGAAAATGTAAACTTATATGACGTTATCATTGCTCAAGGGGCATCTACAAACTCTAGCTATGTTGAACAATATAATATTCCTGGCCACTTTGCACCTTTGGCTGATTTCGACTTAATTTTAAAAGCGAAACAAAAAGCAGATGAAATTGGCGCTAATACGCATGTTGGTAATATCCTTTCCTCAGATACATTTTACAATGCAGACTCAACATTTAATGAAAAATGGCAACGCATGGGTATCTTAGGCATCGAAATGGAATCTGCTGCACTTTACTTAAATGCTACTTACGCTAATAAAAAAGCTTTAGGTATCTTTACTGTAAGTGACCATATTTTACGTGATGAAGCAACAACAGCTGAAGAGCGCCAAAACTCATTTACACAAATGATGGAAATTGCGTTAGAAATCGCTGAGTAAATCATTGATATCCTATATGGATGACTTAAGTTTGGTTATTGTAATAACAAGTAATCAATCCATGACAAATACGCCACAATTAAGATGTAAATAAGCACAGACTGCGATTTAAATCTTAAAATGAGCTATTTCAAAATTGAGGAACCAAAAAGCCAAAGTCAAAGAAACTTGACTTTGGCTTTTTGCTTTAAAAATTAGGAACAACACTGAAGTCGTATCAAATATTTTAAAAAATGAGACGGAAGTCTTCGTCTCTTACCATCACTTTTCCTAAAAATTATAACTCCAAAATCAAAATTTGATACATCTCCCTATTATTGTAATCATCTATCGTTCATACCAAAGGTGAGGCCGAAACATTATATAATGTTTCGGCCTCACCTTTTTATCAATCATTTCACTGTAATTGTTTATTTTCCTAAATAAGATTTTAACATCCAGTTATGTTTATCAATATCTGTTTGCATACCGATGAACATATCTTCTGTTACATCATCTTCAGCATCAGAAGCAACTTCAATTGCATTTACTAATTGTTTTGAAATATTGTCAAAGTCATTAGATAATTCTTCAACCATTTGTTCAGCTGTGTAGTCTTTTCCAGCTTCTTCGATAATTGATAATTCTAAACTTTCTTTTAAAGTCGCTACTGGGTTACCATTAACCGCTAAAATACGTTCAGCTAAATCATCTATATATTGACTTGCTTCATCATACAATTCTTCAAATTTTGTGTGTAATGAGAAGAAATTTGGTCCTTTTACGTACCAATGAAAATTGTGTAATTTGGTAAATGCAACAGTCCAGTTTGCTACTTGTTGGTTTAATACTTTTACAACTTCTTCATTATTTTTTGACATATTAAAAATCTCTCCTTTTAAGTTATGATTATAATTAAGCGATACTCAATTTCTTTATTATAATAATTATTATATTATAATAGTTATAATCTGTAAAGCTATTTTAGAACCTTCTTTATAATTATTATAATTTAATCTATCACTTAATTATCCACTACTATTATACCCATACACACAATATTTAATCCAATTCTTTTCTGTATGGCATCGCACTTTGAGCACCTAATCCTGTAACAGAAAAAGCAGCTGCTAAATTAGCGAAATTAACCGCTTCTTCTAATGGCTTATTTTCAATTAGTGCTACAGCTAATGCACCATTAAATGTATCACCAGCACCTGTAGTATCAATAACTTCTTTTTTGTAACCCTTAACTAGTTGTTGAGAATCACTATAAAACACAGCACCTGTAGCTCCTTTTGTTACAATAAGTTTTCTAGGATAAGCCATTAATGCCCGGTCAACCTCGTTTTTAAATAATAATTCACTTTCTGATTCATTCGGTGTCAGCCAGTTAACTTTTTCAATTACTTCTTGATCTAAACGACGATATGGCGCAGGGTTTAACATCACCCGCATATCGTGATTTACTGCAAAGTCTACTACTTCATTTATTGTTTCTTTTGGTATTTCATGTTGCATCAAAATGATATCGCCAGCTTCAAAATATTTAAGTTTTGGTATTACTTTTTCAGGCGTTACATAATCATTTGCTGCCGGCACTACAATAATACGGTTGTCATCATCAAATAATGTGATATGCGCAGTTCCAGATGCTTCACTTTCAATTTTATCCATATAATCAATATTCACATTATTTTTTTCAAGATTCGAAAGGATTTGTGTGCCGTTGTCATCATCACCTACTGCTCCAATCATATACACATTATTGCTTAAACGTGCAGCAGCGACTGCTTGGTTAGCGCCTTTCCCACCTGGTGTTGTAAAAAATGATTTACCCATTACTGTTTCTCCTGTATTAGGTAAAATATCCGTTTCTACTACTAAATCAATTGATGCGCTACCAATCACAATTATGTTCCCCATGTTCTTTTCCTCCATCTATTCAGTCAATAAAAAATGATTTTTCATAATCACTAGGCTTATGCCAATGTGTTTTCCACATTCTATTTCTATTATCTGCAAAAAGTTGATAACCAAAATCTCTTAAAAATTTAGGTGTTAAATATAATAGAACACCCAACCATTTATAACTTGTCAAAGATGAAATCAATGAAGCAATTGCATCTGATTTATATTTGAAATGATCTCCTTCTTGCAAAATAACACTATCGTGTTCTTTAGTTTCTGGATAATTATAAAACATACCTTGTGCTGTATCACCTTGTAGTTTGGCGAATTGGTAACGTCTAGACAAACCTTTTTGGATAAGCCAAATTGCATAATTGTAACAATACACACAGTTGCCATCATAATAAATTATTGGCATATATATCTCTCCTTTATTACTGTCTATCTTAATTCAAGATTCAACTTTATGCATTTACATTTCTATTATATCCTAAATTGATAAAAATAAATCATTAAATATATTATACCCATATCTCTTATATATTGTCAGCGGCTAATGAAGCTAAATGAAAAGGTCTAGGACACCCATTTTTTAAAACGCGTTTGTTAACTTAATAAGTAGAAAGCATCCGAGAGACCGCTTGACTTACTTCTCTCTATAACTAAAAATTAGCTACGAGAAAATCTATCATCATAGATTTCGTCATAGCTAATCTCAGCATATGTTATATTTTCAACATTTTTTATTAACAGTCTGGGCGCGTTATGAATCTTGGTTTACTTTAACGATTCTTGTATATTTTAAAAACTGTTCTGTGTACTTTTGTTTTATTTCGTTTAAACTGTCGTATGTGATGCCAACAATATGCCAATTAGGATTAAAATGATAAAATGAGTCTCTTTTTCTAGACCATTTAATCATACTTCCATCTCGATTGTATCTTGGTAAGGTCATCTCATAACCTTCTAATACGTTAATAAACGTTTGAAAGATATCAGGGTCGATACGGTTAAAATTATCTATGACTAAGTAACTTTTATCATTCCTAGGCATGAGACTTGTAATAAAACCTTCTCTATAATATAATGCTCCCGCTTCGTTTGGTAAGTATTTACCATAAAGCATGTCTTCTGTAAAATCAGGGTGTCCAGCTGTAATCACTGGGTTGGCATTTGTCTTTTGTAATAAGTTTTCTGCAGCTTTTAATCCTTCACCTTTATCAACAACTAAAAGTATGAATGGCTTGATATCATCTTCAGATTTATCAATAATGTAGTCACTTTTAACTGCTTCAAACTGTGATTTCATCCCATCATTTTCGCTCATTTCAAGTATAGCTTCAAACTGAGCACGAGACATACTAGCAATCGCTTGTTTGGCATTTTCTTGTAAATAATATAAATTCTTTAATTTAGGATGTTTATTTAATGTACTTAATGTTACAGGCTCGATTTCTTTTTCAAAATAAACTTCAATAGCAGTACTATTTGTACGCCCAGGGATTGGCGATTTTTCATGAATGTGTTGACTCACTTCTCCAATACCAATCACTGATTGATCTCTATGTTTATTATAAAAGACTAATAGGTCACCAATTTCTAGTTGGGTATAAAAATGATAACCGTTTCGTTTGATTCCGTTATATGTGTGTGTGTAAATCGTATTGTATGAATTAGGCTCAAACTCATGTTCTTCTGACATAAAGAAGTACCTAGGAATTTTAGTTTCACCTTTTCCTAAACTCACAATTAATTCAAATTCATTTTGCGTGATTTGGTTAAATAATTTTTCTTTCATATTGCTTATTCGAAACTCTAACTGTTCACTTCTTTTTAAATAATCAGTAGTTAAAGGCTTCAACTGTTCCAATAATTCGAAATGAACGCGTATTTTATTTTGAGCGCCTGACTGTACACTAGTGATCTCCCCAAATCCAAGTAAGCCTGTATCCATTTGTACTTGGTAAAATATAACTTTATCTCCAACTTTAGCTTGTTTAAAAGACCGGAAACCCTGTGACGGATTAAATTGTGCACCTGATTCAAATAATGTCGTTTGACCAACTAAGGGTTCGTTATGATTCCAGCGATTATACCCGCAATTTAACCAAAAATAACTTGTTTCCTCTGCCATTTAGATACTCCTTATCTCATATAAAAATTCTATTTTCTCATTATATTCAAAAAAATGCTCTCAAACAATTATTATAATAAATGAACCAATTTCATTGATATTAAACTTGTTACAATTACAACTATCCATGTCACTAAACCTAATAAAATTGGTTTTGCGCCGGCTTTTCTAAATTGTCTAAAATTAACACTCAAACCTATGCCTGCCATTGCCATCGTAATTAAGAATAATGATAATTGCTGGAATATATTAATAACAGTAGGCGAAAAATTAAAAATTGTACTAATTATAGAAGCAGCAATAAACCAAACAATGAACCATGGAAATATCTTCGTAATTGATGTATCAGTTTGTTTTGATTTTTCTTTACGGATTGTTCTATATGTAAAAAATAATACTACTGGTACGATCATTAACGTACGTGTTAATTTTACGATTGCACCCGTTTCCAATGCCGTGCTTCCATAGTTTGATGTTGCAGCTATCACACTGGATGTATCATTTATGGCTGTGCCACCAAAATAGCCAAATGCAGTTTCTCCCATATTTAATAAATGACCGAGTGGTGGAAATACAAAAACTGCTATTAAATTAAATAAGAATATTGTTGAAATAGCAAATGCTACTTCATTTTCTTTAGCTTTAATGACTGGGCTTGTTGCTGCAATAGCAGAACCACCACAAATAGATGTGCCTACGCCAATGAGAATACTTAAATTTTCATTTATTTTAAATACTTTCATTAAAAGATACACTACAATAAATGCAGCTAATAAAGTAATAATAATAATTGGTAATGATTTCCAACCAATAGCGCCTATCGATTTAAAGCTTAATGTAAACCCAAGCACAATAATGCTATAATGCAATATTTTTTTACTGCTAAATTGGATTCCAGCCTGATACTTTTTAGGTATTTCAAAAATATTATTTAAAAGGATCCCGATGACAATAGCAAATATTGCACTTCCCACTACAGGAAACTTACTTCCCATAATTGTTGCAACGAGTGCAATTACAAAAGTCATGATTATACCTCTAGTTTTCGGCATTTAGGCCACCTCCAATTTAAGTTCTATTTTACCACAAATATTTTAACACTAAAGAAAAATCCTTACTATTTTAAAGTGGTTTTAGTAGATTTAATCCTCAAAC
Source organism: Staphylococcus sp. GDY8P120P (assembly GCF_017892065.1). NCBI lineage: Bacteria > Bacillati > Bacillota > Bacilli > Caryophanales > Staphylococcaceae > Staphylococcus > Staphylococcus sp. GDY8P120P. The sequence continues at coordinate 9,753 of NZ_JAESKI010000020.1, forward strand.
ACACATCTATATTCTTGTATTTTTAATATATACTTAATTCGTTTATCAAAGCTTGCCCATAAAAAAAGTACCTTTTACTAAAAGTAAAGATACTAAATTTATTAATTATTGTGCGAGCGTTAACGCACCCATAATCGGCATGAAATTGATTAAAACACCACCGAATTTTAATAATCCATTTATCTCTTTGTTAGGTATCGTTATTAACGCAGCAATGATACCGATGATACCAATCATAACTGGTAAAAATAATGAAGGAAAAATAGGTAATTTTAAAAATATACCTGCACCAGCTAACATACCGCATATTAATGATACATATAAATATTTATACATTTTGAAACACTCCGTTTTATTATCTATAAATAACTAATAATTAGTTCATAATCGCCTTCAAAAATAGTATCTAAATCATCTGAAGTTAAAATGAAATTCTGACCTTGTGTTACATTATAAACATCGCCATCAATGATTACTTGCCCTGCTCCTTTTAGGATTGATACTAATACAAATTCTCTAGGTTTCATATAATTTAATGTGCCTGAAATTTCCCACTTAACCATTGTAAAAAAATCATTCGATACCAGTTGGATACGCTTATGATTTTCAATAATTTCTGTATCAGTTGCTATATTAATATTTTCTTGAGTAACCTCTACCACCGCTTTAGCTTTCTCTTGATTTAAACTTCGCCTGTCATTTGTTTCTTTTTCTCTATCAAAATCGTAGACACGGTATGTAACATCTGAAGATTGCATCGTTTCATACACAAGTACGCCAGCGCCAATTGAATGAATCGTCCCTGCAGGTATAAAATAAAATTCACCTGGTTGCACTTTTACTCTATTAAATAACTGGTCATAATTTTCGTCATCTATTTGTGCCATAGCGTTTTTTTTAGAATCCGCATTCGTACCATATATTATTTCCGCTCCTTCTTCAGCATCTATAATATACCAACATTCTGATTTACCGTATTGACCGTTTTCATGTTCATAAGCATATGCATCGTCTGGATGAACGTGTATTGATAAAGCTTCTTTGGCATCTATAATTTTCGTCATCAGTGGAAATTCTTGGCTTGGAAAATGACCAAATAATTCTCTATGGTCATGCCAAACTTTGTCTAGTGTCTGTCCTTTATAAGGTCCATTCATTACTTCACATCTGCCATTTGGGTGTGCTGAAATTCCCCAAGCTTCTCCAATATTATTAGTAGGCAAATCGTAACCTAGTTCTTTTAACTTAGTGCCGCCCCATATTTTTTCATGTAATACTGGCTTTAAAAATAACGGCATCCATCACACCTCCAAACTTTCTTATCATAAATTTTAATTTAAAATTTATTTTTGAAATAAATATATACCGTATCATTTACTATTAGAATTTAATCTTGATTCAAAGAACTATTGAAATTGTATCATATATGTTGACGCATTATAAACTGTCACTCCAACGTTTTGTTATATTCAAATCATTAATTATTATATCAATTCTTTAAATGGAGTGGTAGTTTAATTAATGCTGTTCAATTACATTCTCATAAATTTAACAATAAAATTATATAATTGTTATAAATTTTTTCGAATAAATACTTGCCATCTAATCATATTTGACATTATAATATGGTTAGAGTTAATCATTGACTCTGATTCTTTTACATATAAGGTAATGAATTATGATTATTTGGAAAAGTTGATTCCTTTTTCAAAATAAAAATTTGCAATAAAAGCCCAAACTTTTTTAGTTTGGGCTTTTTTATGTTTCTCAAATTTAAACAACTAGTGCAGTAAAATTCAAATTGATGGAAAGCGTTAAAATGCTCGACAACTACAAACGTTAGATGATCCCAGCCTACTTTTCTTTAAAGTTAGCTAATATCGTTTCTTTAACTTCGAATAAGTGTGACTGCATTGCTTTCACTGCTTGTTCATCGTCTCGGTCAGCAATTGCATTATAAATAACCACATGTTCTTCTAGTAATTTATTCATAGTCTTTTGTTTACTATAAATAAATATTTTCCTTGTTTCTTTCATAGAATCTTGCATTAGTTCTGAAATATTATTTAATAACTCTACTAACAAAGAATTATTGGCTGCTTTTGCAATCGCCAAATGAAACTCTAAATCAGCTCTTTCACCTGATGTTCCGTCAGTTATAGCTTCACCCATTTCATTTAAAGCAGTTTTTAATTCAACCAAGTCCTCTTCAGTATGGTGACAAGCAGCCATTTTAACTGTTGCACCTTCAACAATTTCTCTTAATTCTAATAATTCTTTTATTTGAACTAACGACGTAAATTTATCTCCTAATTCAAAAAACGTTGGTTCTACTTGTTTTACAAACGTACCATAACCTTGTTTAATTTCTAATACACCTATTGTTCTCAATGCATTCAGTGCTTCTCTCACCGATGCCACGCTTACACCATAATGTTGACTTAGTTTTTGTATAGATGGTATTTTATCGCCGACTTGATAGTCACCTGTTTTGATGCTCTCCAATAAATTATCTGCAACTTGCTCATAAATTTTACTGTTTGAAATCTTCATAGTTACCTCCAAACGATATCTATTATTATACCAAATTTTCTCAATAAAATTTATTAAAAGTTATAGATATTTTAAATAAAATAAAGACGAGACAGAAATCATTTGATTTTAAATGATTTCATTATCCCGCCCTGGAAAATATGATTCGAAATATAACCCTTGGCACAAAGTCTTTATATAAGAATTACTAACTCAAAAACAATGTATACAAGAGACAAGTCCTTTAAAAGTTTAATATAAATGTAGTTTCATTTCAGTTAACCAATATCAATACTATACTTAAGACTAAGACATTATATTTCCAATCTTATGGTTAAAAATAACTACTATTATTTATTTTTAAAATCAGTTAAGGCTTGTGGAATATCTTTTTCACCACTAACAATTTGGAATTCAGTATTTAAATAATCGTCAGTAGTCACAACTTCTTTCAACACTGAAGCAACATCTTCTCTTGGAATAGTGCCTCTGCCTTCAAAAAAGGCGCCTACTTCAATTTTATTTGTCCCGTCATCGTCTAGTAAGCCACCAGGATGAATAATTGTATATGGTATCGTTGCCTGTTTTAAATATTCATCTGCATAATGTTTTGCAATTGTATATGGCTTCAAATCGCCGCTTGAATCAAACGCTTCTCTTCTTGAATCATACGTTGACACCATAACAAATTGTTGCGCTTTATTCGCTTCGCTCGCTTTAATCGCTTTCACAGCACCATCTAAATCTACAATAATTGTTTTATCTGCACCTGTACTACCACCTGAACCTACAGAAAAAACTATTCGGTTGTAGCCTTTAAATTTTTCAGTGAGAGATTGGACATCATCTTTTTCAACATCTATTAACGTTGCGTTAATATTTTTTTCTTTTAATTGCTCTACTTGTGCTTCTTTTCTTACACCAGCTGTAAAATCTTCACCTTCAGCCTTTAATTGCTCTATTAAATAATGACCAACGCCACCATTTGCTCCAATAACTAAAATACTCATACTTTAAACCTCCTCTAAAAATTCGATTACTTAAAAGTCTACCACTTTTGTAGGTGTTTAAAACTAAAATGCATTATCTATTGACACTAGCAAAGAACCATATTAAGATATGAATATATATTAATATATTCATATAAAAGGGGTGCATTTCTTGGAATCATCTATCAATACAGAAACTTTAAATCACATGACTGATATATTTAAAGCCTTAAGTGAAACAAACCGTATACGCATCATGCATTTATTATCACAAAGTTCAAGTAGTGTCGGTCATATCGCACATACTTTGAACATGAGTCAGTCCAATGTCTCTCATCAATTACGTATATTAAAACAAGCCCACTTAGTAAAATCAAATCGGGATGGTCAATCGATGATATATGCAATTGATGATACACATGTAACCACCTTATTAAAACAAGCAATTCATCATGCTAACCACAAATTATAAGAAAGGTGATGTCATATATGTCTCAATCTGAACATAATCACTCACACAATCATACACATGGCCATGTACACACCAATAATAAAAAAATATTGCTCATCAGCTTTCTCATTATAGGCATTTTTATGATTGTCGAAATCATTGGCGGCTTTGTAGCTAATAGTTTAGCTTTATTATCTGATGGTTTACACATGTTTAGTGATACAATCTCATTAGGCGTAGCTTTACTTGCTTTTATCTATGCCGAGAAGCATGCTACCAAAAATAAAACGTTTGGGTATAAACGTTTTGAAATTTTAGCAGCCTTATTTAATGGCGTAACTTTATTTGTTATTGGTATCTTTATTATCTTTGAAGCGGTGGATCGTTTCTTTAACCCAATGACAGTCAAATCAGCCGACATGCTTATTATTAGTACTATTGGCTTAATTGTTAATATTGTTGTTGCTACTTTAATGTTTAAAGGAGGCGACACGCATCATAATATAAATATGCGCGGTGCTTTTCTCCATGTTATTGGCGATTTATTAGGCTCTGTCGGTGCGATTGCAGCAGCTATTCTTATTTGGTTCTTTAACTGGACGATTGCTGACCCTATTGCAAGTATTATTGTGTCTCTACTTATTATAAAAAGCAGTTGGGGTATAACGAAATCTTCTATCAATATTTTAATGGAAGGTACACCAAGCGATGTAAATATGAATGAAACCATTAATACTATTACAAACGAACCACAAATAGTAAATGTACATGATTGTCACATTTGGACCATATCAAATGAGATGAACGCGTTAAGTTGTCACGCTGTAGTGCCAAACGACATGACCATTGAAGAAGGAGAACAGCTTTTAAATCGGCTCGAACATCGATTAGAACATCTCAATATCCAACATATGACCATTCAATTTGAAACGCCGCATCATAAACATGATGATGATACATTATGTTCAGCAGTTTATGCAGAAAAATAATTATTGCTAAACGCTTAAATATCCACTTCATATTAAAAAAGTGACTAGATTTATATGCTTATATCAAGCTTTTTAAATCTAGTCACTTTTTTCTATTCAATGCAATACTATAAATATGATTATTATCTAATATGTTGTTAGTTATAAAAATTTATCAAATATGAGTTCTTTAGCTGGTACTTGTTTTTCTTTAAAACCTCTTAAAAACTCTTCGTTATCATAAGGTATTTTCACACGTTCAAAGGAAATTTCATTTTCATCAATAGTAACAATACCATATACAGCGTAAGCGCCATTATTTAAACCTACAGATCCAGGATTAAAATACACTTTTGATTTGTCATCAAACAAATGAACTGTATGATTATGACCAAAAACAATTAAATCTGCGTCTTTATCCTCGAAAAGTGATTTAATATTTTCTTCGGTCGGTTCTACAATAGGACTAAAAGGTTGTCCATCGATTGGTGTATCTAATTTGTCATTTGGAATTTCATAATGTATAAACATTACTTTTTTATTATTTAGCGTCTTTTCAATCACACGGGGCAATGCGTTTAATTTGTCATAATAATCTTCATCTAAATGGCTTTCAATCCATTGGTGATGTTCATAAAACTTATCTTTTAAGTCTTCAGGGTAAGGCGTATCATTTACAATTGACATAACCGCTTCATCATGATTGCCTGCAATGATTTCCATATCATCTCTTTCAAATATTTCATCAAGTACTTTATTCGTTTCATGACCGACACCGATATTATCGCCTAAATTATATATTTTTTTAATATCTTTTCTACTATCAATATCATCCAACACTGTGTCTAAAGCATCAAAATTGCCATGTACATCAGTAAGAATTGCAAATTTCATGATGATATCTCCTTTCAACATTTTCTCATTTGGATATTTTAACATTTTATAGCCATTTTGTTACCTATTAATTTTAAAATCTTCAATTTTTTGATATCGTATTCTTATCACTAAAAAGGAGTGCTTAAAATTTGTTTAAATTTCATAAACTAGCGTTACAAAATGCAAAACCGCAAAATGCTAAAATTTTACTTTTTACAATTGTAAGTTTTATCATATTGTTTGCTTTGACTGTGCTAACGTTTATACCAGTACAACCAGCAATCTATAAATTTCTAATGTCAATGGCTATGCAACAACCTATTGGAAGTGCAATATTCACATTGGTATTATCGTTATTGATTCCATTAGTTGTTTTTATATTTGTTGGTTATCAACTTATTGCTGGAACTATATACACTATAGACAATGCAATTAATAAAGACAAGGTTAAATTTAAAGATTTATTTTCAATTTTTAAAAAAGGCAAATATGCTAAATCATTAAAATTATCTTTAATCACATTGCTATTTATTATTATTATATTAATACTTAATATTTTAATCGGTAAACTACTACAGTTAGGCATTGTGCAATTATTTACAGCATTACAAGGGCCGTTAAGCAGTTCCGATCATGCGCTTGGATGGTCGTTAACATTCCAAATTATCGCTGCTACATTACAAATATTTATATTATCATTTGTATATTGGTTCTTTGCAATCTTAATTATTAATTACACTTTATCTTTTGTTAAAAATCCTAGCGTTGGTGCTTGGTCAACAGTTAAACGTGGCTTTAAAGCAATTAAAAATGGTAATAAAACATGGTTTAAATTCTATCTAGGTATTTTACTATTAAATTTAATTGTTATTATTTTAGCAAATCCAGTTAGTCAGTTAATTTCAATAAGTACTGGCAGCATCTCACAAACGGTAGCTATGACAATTATTTATATCGTATCTGTAATTGTAATTATTATAAGATTATTTGTATACTACACAAACTTATTAGCAATTATACAATACTATAATAAAAATGGTGAAAAGATAGATAAATCAGAAATAACTAAAGCTAAAACTTCAGAGCAATCTAATCAAACAGATAAAGTTACAAATAGTGTAAACAACACAACTGAAAAAACTAAGTCAAATATCGAGCGTACATCAGACAATATTCAAGATACAGCTAAAGAAAAATCTTCAGATGTAAAAGATCAAATTGATAAGAAAAATGACTAATTAAAATAAAGAAACGGGTCAGAAACCATTAAATAATTGGGATTTCTGACCCGTTTCTCGTTTTCGTATTATGTTGAACTATATAACACTTATATTCTATAAGAAATGTGTTTTTAAGTATAATGCTGCCCCGTTTTCTTCATTAGTAAGTGAAGTGACATCATCAGCTAAAACTTGTATTTCTGGTCTTGCATTCTTCATTGCAACAGTGTAATTACCAAATGCAAACATAGCTCTATCATTGTCACTATCGCCTATCACTAGTGTCTCTTCTTGTTTTATATCAAAATGGTCTATCATTTCTTTAATTCCAGTACCTTTATCAATACCAAAAGCCATCGTTTCTGCATTAAAGCGAGAAGAATTCGATACACTTATTTGAAGCGATGATTGATCTTCCATTAATTGATTACGAAATTGTGTAATCTTGTCATAATCTGGTGAGAATAAATAAATTTTTGAAAATGATGTATGAGGAATAGTAGACTCCCAATCAACTTTTTCTACTATAGAAGCTCTTCTTGAAGTCCATTCGCTATATCCCACGTTTCCTGGCGGTGTTGGTTGAGCAAATAAAGCTTCTGCCCACGCTTTGTCTTCATTAAGAATAATTCGGTCACGGCCAAATGGAAAAACTTCATAATAAATCTCTTGTTCTTTCGCCCTTTTCACAATTTCATTTACTGTTTCAAAAGATAAGCTATGCTTAAATATTATTTCATTTTGCACAACACCAAAAGTACCGTTAGAACTTATAATGCCATCTACTGCAAACCCTTTAGGTACAAGATAACCAATTTCATCATGTGCCCTACCAGTCGCTAAAAATACTTTATACCCACAATCTCTTAACGTTTGAATAATCTCTGCTGTTTCAGAATCTACACGATTATCTTTATGTAAAATTGTGCCATCCATATCTAAAAATATTGCTTTCACATTATCCATTTAAACAAGTCCTCCATCAAGTATTATCGTCTTAAATTATGGCATGTAATCTATTTTTCTGCAATCTTCTCTTCATTTAAAAATAATGCATAGCGTTCATCATGATACGTTATGTTAACATTTCTTTTAAAAAAAGAACTTAATGTATGACTATTGAGTATTTCAGTAATTGACCCTTGTTTAAAAGTTTTGCCATTTTTTAATAAAAATCCGTAATCTATATCTTTAGTAATTTCTTCTACAAAATGTGTAACATAAATAACAGCTAATTGAGGATTTTGTCTATATAATTGTGTCAATGCACTTAATAAATCTTCTCTAGCAATAAAATCTAAACCAGAAGCCGGCTCATCTAAAATTAATAACTTAGGGTCCCCCATCAATGCTCTTGCTATCAAAACTTTTTGACGTTCTCCAGTAGAAAGATATCCATAATATTGATTTTCAAAGTGAGACATCCCCATTTGTTTTAAATACTGCTTTGCCGTATTTTCATATTGCTGTGGCACCTCTTGGAATACACCAATAGATTTAAATATACCACTGATTACAACATCTAAGACAATTTCTCCATCTTGAAAGCGATCCATTAAACTATTGGATACGAATCCAATTTGGTTACGCACATTATCTGCAGAATATCCTTTTTTACCTGGTTTCATACCGAATAATGTCATCTCTCCAGAGGTATTAGGCTCATATGCATTTAAAATATTTAATAGTGTTGTCTTGCCTGCGCCATTTAACCCATAAAGCATCCATTTTTCTCCTTCATTTATTTGCCAACTAACGTCTTTGATAATTTCATTTCCCTGTTTTCTTCTTGCAATATGTTTCAAATCAATAAGCATAAATAAATTCCCCTTTTAAAACTTTAAATTATTATTCGTTCACTCTAAATAGCTTTGTTAGTGTTTTTCCTTTGGTTAATTCATCGATTATTGTATTTAAACGCCTGATTGCTTTCATTATCGAATTTTCCATAAGTTCAACACTTATCCTACAAACGACGCCACGCATTTTAGTTCTGTCAGAGTTTAACTAAAGTGCTCGTTTAATAAATATTTCATATGTCATACCATCTTCAATTAGAGCATTTAATTGCGCTTGGTGTAACCAGTCATCCAATGTATAATTTCATTTACTCCATCTTGCGTTCTACCTTTTTTCTTAGCTTTTCTAACTAAATGAGGATAAACTTTTCCAAATTTCATATTATAAATATTAGGTTTAGTCATTAAATGCGCTTTTCTTTAATTGCTCATAGTAAACTATATTTTAACATAAATAAACAAGGTTATTTTCATAAAATTCTGTTAATAATAATAAAATTTTATGTATTAAAAAAGCAGGAATAAAATCATCATTCGATTTTATTCCTGTCTTATATTATACTCCATAATTTATTCAGAAGTTATCTTTTCATAATAAATTGCCAATAGTTGAACTTCTTAGATTTCATCTCTATTAGCAAACTAGTAAAAGATTCAGCATTTATTCAACTGTGACAGATTTAGCTAAATTACGTGGTTTATCCACATCTAAATCTCTGTGTAAAGCTGCATAATAAGAAATTAACTGCATTGCAACAACAGCTACTAACGGTGTTAATAGTTCATGTACATGAGGGATGACATAAGTATCTCCATCTTTATTCAATCCATCCATTGAAATAATACATGGATTTGCGCCTCGCGCTGCAACTTCTTTTACATTACCACGAATAGAAGGATTAACATTTTCTTGTGTTGCTAAGGCGATCACTGGCGTGCCTTCTTCGATTAATGCTATTGTACCGTGTTTTAACTCTCCGCCTGCAAACCCTTCTGCTTGAATGTAAGAAATTTCTTTTAATTTTAATGCGCCTTCTAAACTAACATTATAATCTATTGTACGACCAATAAAGAATGCGTTTCTAGTTGTTTCTAAGAAATCTGTCGCAATTTGTTCCATAACATCTGCATCATCTACGATTGTTTCAATCGCCGTAGTCACTTTTGCAAGTTCACGTAATAGCGCTACGTCAGCTTCTCTACCATGTTCTTTAGCTACAATTTGTGACAAGATTGAAAGCACTGCAATTTGTGCTGTATAAGCTTTTGTAGATGCAACAGCAATTTCAGGTCCTGCATGTAACAGTAACGTATGATCCGCTTCACGTGATAATGTAGAACCTGGAACATTTGTAATTGTTAATGATTTATGACCTAGTTTTTTAGTTTCTACTAAAACAGCACGGCTATCAGCTGTTTCACCTGATTGTGAAATATAAATAAATAATGGTTTTTCTGAAAGTAGCGGCATATTATATATAAACTCTGAAGCTACATGTACTTCTGTGGGTACGCCAGCCCATTTTTCTAAATATTCTTTACCGACCAATCCTGCATGATAACTTGTGCCAGCAGCAATAATATAAATTCTATCTGCATTAGCCACATCTCTTGTAATATCTGCATCCATTTTCAGATTACCTTCATCATCTTGATATTCTTGAATAATACGGCGCATTACTGCTGGTTGCTCATGAATTTCTTTTAACATGTAATGATCATAGACACCTTTTTCAGCATCTGCAGCATCAATTTGTGCAGTATATGCTTCTCTATTTTGAATGTTACCCTCTTGGTCTTTAATAACCACTTCGTCTCGTTTTACAATAACAATTTCATGATCATGAATTTCTTTATATTGATTTGTGACTTGTAACATTGCAAGCGCATCTGAAGCAATAACATTAAAACCATCACCTACACCAATTAATAGTGGTGATTTGTTTTTAGCCACATACATAGTATCTCTATCTTGACTATCAATTAAGCCTAATGCGTAAGAGCCCTCTAATAAAGATACGACTTTGGTAAATGCAGCTTCTGTAGAAAGACCTTTATCTGAGAAGTATTCAACTAATTGAACGATAATTTCTGTATCCGTTTCAGATAAGAATGTAACATTTGATAAGTACGCATCACTTAATTCTTCGTAATTTTCAATCACACCATTATGCACTAAAGTAAATCGGTTGGTCGCAGATTGGTGAGGGTGTGAATTTTCATAATTGGGTACACCATGTGTTGCCCAACGTGTATGACCAATACCTACGTTGCCATCAATATCTTCACTGTCTGCAACTTTTCTAAGTTCTGCAATGCGCCCTTTTGATTTAAATACATTTGTACCTTCATCATTAACAACGGCGATACCTGCAGAGTCATAACCTCTATATTCTAACTTTTCTAAACCTTTCAACAATAATTCTTTGGCATTATCATGCCCTATATATCCAACAATTCCACACATATACATATTCCTCCAATGTAATGGTGACGGGTATTGAACGTTCGGCGTATAGGAACCTGTTCAATATAAAATAGGCCAATTCAAATAAATTCCTTTTATTTGTTCAATAACAAGGAATAACAAAATAGGCACAGAAATCCCATCCACCTTATAATTTTAATTTTTATTAAATTTGGCTATCTTATTAACTTTGTGCACTAGGTCGCCCTAATGTTTTCCTTAATAAGTTTACGAATGAGCCACATCCGGGATAGCATCCGCCGATGGTTCGATAACTATCCTCCTCGTCTACAAGCTTCAATCTCACGTCTATTAAGATTTCTGTTTTAAACCTTAAATATTCAACATTTAACCGCTTCACTTGCACAGGCGCTTTGATTAAGTTACTCGAAACTATCCTCCTTTCTTCAATATTATTAATTGTACAATGTATTTAAGCCTAAATGCAAATTTTTTATAAATATACAAGTTAAATTCTATTTTTTAATGATTAACGAACGTCTTTAAAATCCAAAACCTTCCATATATTTGCACCATTTAATAGTCATAAACTTGTCAAACACACTGTGCCAAATTTGAAATTACTATTTGTTGTTTATTTATGAAAATAGACCTACAATGTACTTACAAATAAAGAGAAAAAGAGGTGCAAATTATGTCACAAACAGATACTCAAGACAAAAAGGGTATAGGCCGTAAAGTTCAAGCTTTTGGTTCATTTTTAAGTAGTATGATTATGCCAAATATTGGTGCATTTATCGCATGGGGCTTTATCGCTGCAATCTTTATTGATGGCGGTTGGTGGCCAAATAAAGATTTAAGTGAATTAGCTGGCCCGATGATCACTTATTTAATACCTCTATTAATTGCCTATAGTGGTGGGCGTTTAATTCACGAAATGCGTGGCGGTATTATCGCAGCTGTAGCAACAATGGGTGTGATTGTAGCATTACCTGATACGCCGATGTTACTTGGCGCAATGATTATGGGCCCACTCGTTGGTTGGTTAATGAAGAAAACAGATGAATTTATTCAACCAAGAACCCCACAAGGTTTTGAAATGTTATTCAATAACTTTTCAGCTGGTATTTTAGGCTTCATTATGACAATCGTTGGTTTTAAAGTACTAGCACCAATCATGGAATTTATCATGCACATTTTATCAGTAGCTGTTGAAGCGTTAGTACATGCGCATCTACTTCCATTAGTAAGTATTATCGTAGAACCTGCAAAAATCGTTTTCTTAAATAATGCAATTAACCATGGTGTATTCACACCACTTGGTGCAGACCAAGCAGCTTCTGCAGGCCAATCTATTTTATATACAATTGAATCAAATCCTGGCCCTGGTTTAGGTGTATTAGTTGCTTATATGATATTTGGTAAAGGAACAGCCAAAGCAACTTCATATGGCGCAGGTATTATTCATTTCTTAGGTGGTATTCATGAAATTTACTTCCCTTATGTATTAATGAGACCATTGTTATTTATCGCTGTAATCTTAGGTGGTATGACTGGTGTAGCAACTTATTCATTAGTAGACTTTGGGTTCAAGAGTCCAGCATCTCCAGGCTCATTTATAGTTTACATGCTCAATGCCCCTAAAGGTGAATTCTTACACATGATTATTGGTGTAGCGCTTGCTGCGATTGTTTCATTTATAGTTTCATCTATCATATTGAAATTCACAAAAGAAACTGAAGATATAGAAACAGCAACAGAGAAAATGGAAGCATCAAAAGGTAAAAAATCAAGTGTATCTTCTAAGTTAACAGGGAATAATGAAGAAAGCACAACTGCCACTACAAGCACTACAGAAAATGACGAAGCCCAATCAGAAGATGATTTACTAGATAATTATGATACTGAAAATGTAGATGCACATGATTATAGTAAAGTAAACCACGTTATCTTTGCTTGTGATGCAGGTATGGGATCTAGTGCGATGGGTGCAAGTATGTTACGTAATAAATTTAAAAAAGCTGGTGTACAAGATGTAGATGTTACTAACACTGCTATTAATCAATTACCTAGCGACGCCCAACTTGTCATTACTCAGAAAAAATTAACTGACAGAGCGATTAAACAAGTTCCAAGCGCAATTCATATTTCAGTTGAAAATTTCTTAAATTCACCGAGATATGATGAATTATTAGAAAACCTAAAAAAAGAAGATAACTAATTACTCACTATAAGAAATTGTACTGGAGGGTATGGCTATGTTTTTGAGTACGCGTGAAAAAGAAATTATCGAAATGTTAATTAAGTATCACGGTCAATATGTCACGATTTATGACATTGCTCAACATTTAGCTGTATCCTCTCGTACTATTCATAGAGAATTAAAATCTATAGAATTATTTTTGGAACACTTCAACATTACTTTAGAGCGTGTCACTAAAAAAGGATTACAATTATCGAGTAATCAACAAGCTATTCGAGCATTAAAAAAAGAATTACTTCAACAAAATACGATCGACCTATCACAAGAAGAACAAAAAGTAATTATTTTGTACGCACTCATTCAGGCCAAAGAACCAATCAAGCAATATGGCTTGGCTCAAGAAATTGGTGTTTCCACTCAAACTTTAGCTAAATTACTAGACGAATTAGATACAGAACTAGCACAATATCAATTATCACTACAGAAAAAACGTGGTGAAGGGATTCACCTATATGGCGCTGAATCTAAAAAAAGAGAACTGTTAAGTCAATTAATGGTCAATAACTTAAATAGTACGAGTGTCTACTCGGTAATTGAAAATCACTTCGTGTATCAATCGATTAATCAATCACAATTACCAATGGTTGATATCGATAAAATTTTCCAAGTAGAACGAATTCTAATGGACCATTTAGGCCAACTACCCTATTCTTTAACAGAATCTAGTTATTTAACACTGACTGTACACATCGTACTTAGTATTGATCGAATGCTTAAGGGAGAATATGTAGCTTTAAATGAAGATATCTATAACAGCGTCAAAGATACCTTTGAGCATCAAATTGCATCAGCTTTAGCATTACACCTGGAACACATATACGGTGTTGCGTTCAATCAGGCAGAAATAACTTTTATCACAATTCATTTACGTGGCGCTAAACGTAAAGAATCTACTGAAGTATTTAAAAACCAAAAAGACCAAGATCTAATTGAACAACTCATTCAACATGTATCAAACGTATCTCAGCAAACATTTAAAGATTGGAAAACATTAAGTGAAGGTTTGAAATTGCATATCATACCTGCAATCAACCGTCTAAATGCCAACATTGAAACATACAATCCTTTAACAGATATGATTAAACACAAATACCCAAGACTATTTGAAAGTGTTCATCAAGGCTTACTTAAAACTTGGCCAAACTTTAAATTTCCAGATAGTGAAATTGCATTTATCGTCTTGCATTTTGGTGGTGCAATTCAAAAGCAAGCAACACCATTTTATAAGGTGCTTGTCGTTTGCAGTAGCGGTATCGGTACAAGTCGTTTACTCGCTACACGATTACAACAGACTTTTAGTGAAATTCAACAAACAGTCCAAGCATCTGTTGGTGAGCTGAATTCAATCGATTTTGACCAATATGACGCTATTATTTCAACAGTTAATTTAGATACTAAATCACCCTATTTAACAGTTAATCCATTATTACCAGACGCAGATATAAATCATGTAGCTGCTTTTCTAAATACGCAACAATATAATAAATCTCAAATGCAAATGGTTGACGACACAAATACAACTATTTCAAATCCTGAGTATCAATTGAATTATATTCGTAAAGGTTTAGAAGTAATAGATTCTGTTTATATAGATTATACAAATATTACAAATTGGATTACTTATTTAACAAACCAATTATTAAAACATCAAATTATTGATGATGAACAGTCATTCGCTGATCTTATTAAGCAACGAATGGAGGTACAGAGTTTTGTTTTAGATCCCTATCCCATAGCAATGCCACATATTAAAAGTGATTTAATACAAAAACCATTTATTTTAATTACCATCTTAGAGAAACCTCTGTCGCTTAATAATAATCAAAATGATAGTATTTCTGTAACATATTTATTAAATATGTTTATCCCCCCAGATGATACCATGGCACAACTTGTCAGTGATTTATCTGGTAAAATGGCAGAATATCTTGATGATATTGATCATTTTATGGAAAAGCCTGAACAATTATTAGTGTTTTTAAAACAAAGTTATTTGAAACAACTACAAAATCAATTAAACATGGAGTGAATAATATGAGCGAATTATTTAGCAATGACAATATTTTTATTAACCAAACGGTAGAAGATCAAAATGAAGCAATTGAAAAAGCAGGGCAAGCATTAGTTTCAACTGGTGCTGTCACAGAAGATTATATTCAAGCAATGAAAGATCGCGAACAAGTTGTTACTACTTTTATGGGTAATGGCTTAGCAATCCCACATGGTACAGATGAAGCAAAAACAAGTGTACTAAAATCTGGTTTAACTTTAATCCAAATTCCTGAGGGTGTAGATTGGGATGGAGAAGAAGTTAAAGTCGTTGTTGGTATTGCAGGTAAAGATGGGGAACACTTAGACTTATTATCTAAAATTGCGATTACATTTAGCGAAGAAGAAAACGTAGAACGTATCATTAACGCGTCTTCAGCAGAGGAGATCAAACAAGTATTTGAGGAGGCTGACGCATAATGAAAGCATTACATTTTGGTGCTGGTAACATTGGCCGAGGCTTTATAGGTTATATTTTAGCTGATAATGATATTAAAGTTACATTTGCAGATGTTAATGCTGAAATTATCGATGCTTTAGATGCTAAACATGAATATGACGTTATCCTAGCAGATCAAGCACATACAACGACTCGCGTGCATAATGTGGACGCCATCAATTCAGGACAACCTTCTGAAAGTTTAAAACAAGCAGTATTAGAAGCGGATTTAATTACTACTGCAGTAGGCGTCAATGTTTTACCTATTATTGCCAAAACATTTGCGCCCTATTTAAAAGAAAAAGAAACCCCAGTAAACATTGTTGCTTGTGAAAATGCAATTATGGCAACGAATACTTTAAAAGATGCGATATTAGATATCACTGGCCCTTTAGGTGATCACATCCATTTTGCAAACTCAGCAGTTGATAGAATTGTTCCTCTACAAACCAATGAGCACATTTTAGATGTGGTAGTTGAACCTTTCTACGAATGGGTCGTAGAAAAAGATGCATGGTTTGGTCCCGAATTAAATCATATAAAATATGTTGAGAACTTAACGCCATACATTGAAAGAAAGTTATTAACAGTAAACACAGGGCATGCTTTCTTAGCTTACGCTGGTAGATTTTTTGGCCAACCAACCATTTTAGATGCAGTGAAAGATGCTCATATTAAACATGATTTAGAACGCGTACTTGAAGAAACAAGCCAATATATTACAAATCAATTTGATTTTACAGTGGCAGAACAAGCACAATATGTTGAGAAAATCATCGAGCGTTTCAAAAACCCTAATCTTTCAGATGAAATAACACGTGTAGGACGTGGAACAATCCGTAAAATTGGACCACAAGATAGAATTGTTAAACCATTAAATTACTTATATCAGAATAATTTAAAACATGACGCTTTAGTTAAAGCTGCTGCGTTACTTCTAAAATACGATGATACAAATGACCAAGAAACAGTAGAAAAAAATGACTATATTAAAGAACATGGCATCGAAGCATTCTTAAAAGATTATGCTAAAATTGATGACCAATTAGTTTCTGAAATCGTTAAAGCTTACAATGTACTGTAATAATATAATAATACAACGTAAGTATCGAGATGGACCTAAACACCCTATTTAAAGTAAGAGGGTAAAACATAAATATCTAGTCTCAAAATAAGAGAGCTAATCCGTAATGGGTTTAGCTCTCTTTTAATTTTAAAATCATAACTGAAATTAAACAAGATAGCGATACAAATTGTGCAGGAGTTATTAAAAAATATATTTGTCTAATCTAATCATATAGCTTAATAGATGAAGCACAAGATGTCGTTGTTCCTAAAATTAAAGTTACATCCAAATACTATTTGTATAGCTTATAAATCATTTTCAATAGTAAAAAACTGCCAACACAGTTACTCATACAAAAATTTGTAACTGCGTTGACAGCATCATGTTATTTAATAATTATCTTATTCATTTAAACCCATTTTTTCTTTTACTACATCAGCAATCGTTTGCGCATAACGTTGTGCGTCTTCGTCAGTTGCTGCTTCAACCATGACTCTTACTAATGGCTCTGTTCCTGAAGGTCTAACTAATATACGCCCTTCTCCATTCATGTCTACTTCAACTCTTGTCATGACTTCTTGGACATCTATATTTTCTTCTACGCGGTATTTGTCTGTAACACGAACGTTAACCAAGGATTGTGGATATTTTTTCATTTGTTTTGCAAGTTGACTTAGACGCTTACCAGTCATTTTAATAATACTTGCTAACTGAACGCCTGTTAATAAACCATCACCAGTCGTATTGTAGTCCATTAATACAATATGGCCAGATTGTTCTCCACCTAAGTTATAATCTCCCCTACGCATTTCTTCAACAACGTATCGGTCTCCAACTTTTGTTTTATTAGATTGAATACCTTCATTTTCGAGAGCCTTATAGAAACCTAAATTACTCATAACTGTTGATACAATCATATTATTGTTTAATTCTTGGTTTTTACTCATCGCTTGGCCAATAATAAACATGATTTGGTCGCCATCAACAACATCACCGTTTTCATCAATAGCAATCAATCTGTCACCATCACCATCAAACGCTAAACCAAAATCACATTCTTCTTCAACGACTTTTTGTGCTAATGTTTCTGGGTGCGTGGAACCAACATCGTCATTTATGTTATATCCATTGGGGTTACAACCTACAGTTACAGTATCAGCCTCTAAATCCCCAAATAAAAATGGTGCTAATGATGACGTAGAACCATGTGCGCCATCTAGAGCGATTTTCATACCATCTAAGTTAACATCAATAGTTGATTTTAAATAACTTATATACTTCTGTGCGCCTTCGAAGTAATCAGAATAATGTACAATGTCTTCGCCTACAGGGCGAGGTAAATCTGGATTTTCTTGATCTAATAATTGTTCAATTTCTTCTTCTTGATCATCAGATAACTTAAAACCATCTGACCCAAAAAACTTGATACCATTATCTGGTACAGGGTTATGAGAAGCAGATATCATGACACCTAATTCAGCTTCCATTTCTCTAGTTAAATATGCTACACCTGGTGTTGATATGACGCCTAAACGCATGACTTCCGCACCAATAGAAATCAGCCCAGCAATCAATGCAGATTCAAGCATTTCACCAGAAACACGAGTATCCCTACCAACTAGTACTTTGGGATGTTTTTCACCTTCATTATGTGCTAGCACGTATCCACCGAAACGTCCTAATTTAAAGGCAAGTTCGGGCGTTAATTCTTTATTTGCAACGCCCCTTACGCCATCTGTACCAAAATATTTTGCCATGATTTATATCTCCTTTATTAAAAAATCTATTTAATAGTAATTTTTGCTGTCGTTTCTTTCGGATTCACCTTTGAAACATCTTCTGGTAAGTTAAAATTAACATTCCTGTCTGTTGACTCTGTAACGCCATCTAAATCCACTTCAGCAGTTATTTCATCAATGCCTTGAATGTCATTTCTATTACCAAATATTTCAACTTCATCATCATCTAATTTAATATCATCTAAATCTTTACCATTAGGTAAAGCACCTACAGCTTTCGTTTTAACTTTAACATTTTTGCTATAGTCTTCTACTTTGACACTTAAATTAACTTCATTTGGTTGTATCAACACGTTAATCTTATTAAGTTTTCTGTCAAAAGCTGTGATACGTGCAATATCTGTAGTATCTTGAGTGATTTTATCTTTATCTTTAAACGTAGCTTTTAAATATGCAATTTTATCAATTTGCTTACGACCACCAGTCACTTTAACTGTTTCAGGTGACACACTTTGATCACTTACTTTATAGTTAGGATCTAAATCATTGCTGCTAACATCAGGTTCTACTTTGAGCTTTTTAGTCACTTTTTCTTCAAGACTTACTGCTGCTTCTTTCGGCTTAACAGTATAATCAATATCTTCATTTAAACCATTTACTTGAAATTGTGTAGTATGTTTTCCAGCTTTTTTATTACCTAAATCGAGCACAGCTTTAACATTATCACTATTTTCAGCTTTTAGAACTTGAGACTGTGGCCCAGATATTTCTACATCCACTTTGCTAGGTACATCGCTAGCATATAATGATTTGCTATCATACTTAACTTGAACTGGGACATCTTGCAATGTTTCAGTCGACTTTTGTCCTAATTGATCTGCGTTGAAGATATTACCAAACATATTGTTTACTGATAAGAAAAACACAAGTGCTAATACAAAAGCAATTAGTCTTAATCCCCATTTACTTTCTAACATTTTAATTCACACCTTTCTTTTGAAAGTGTGTGCCAAACCAATGTTCAGCTAATAATTCTTCAAATGCTTCATTAGAAATGTCTTTTCTTAATTTTCCATCAAATGTGACAGAAATAGATCCTGTTTCTTCAGAAACTACCACTGTAAATGCGTCTGAAACTTCAGAAATACCTACTGCAGCCCTATGTCTAGTACCTAAACTTTTAGCGATTTTAGCACTATCAGATAATGGTAAATAACTTGCAGCACTTGCGATTTTATTTTCTTGGACAATCATCGCACCGTCATGTAAAGGCGTATTAGGTATAAACACATTGGTTAATAATTCTTGAGAAATGTCAGAATTCATAGGGATCCCTGTTTCTATATAATCTTGTAATCCTGTTTCTTTTTCAAAGACTATTAACGCGCCTATACGGCGTTTAGCCATATACTGTACTGCTTTTGAAACTGACGAAATAAGTTTATCTTCATCACTATTTAAACTCGTTGAATAACGTTTAAATAAACTGCCTCTGCCAAGCTGTTCCAAAGCACGTCTGATTTCAGGTTGGAATATAACGATTAAAGCTAATACACCCCATTGTATCACTAAATCAAACAAACGAGATGTAGCTGTTAAATTTAACATTTTACTCACTTGTTGGCCGATTACAATTACGACAATACCTTTAAGTAATTGAATCGCTTTTGTACCTTTAAAAACTGTGATGAGAAGATAAAGTACATACCATACTATGAGTAAGTCGAGTACGCCTGCAATTATTTTGACCGTACTCCAATCATCAAAAAAGTTGGATAAATCCATAACATCTCCTCCGGTTATCTGTTCCCATGTTATATATTATACCAATCATAACGTCAACTGTCATATTAAGTATAAAATTTTGAAATAAAAATTAATGTTTTATTAAAAGCAAAAAGCGAGACAGAAATCATATTTAAAATGACTTTGCTGTCCCGCCGCGTAAGAGCGCTTAGAAAAAGTAGTATTTTACGTTTTTAGAAGATATGATCTCTATCTTGAACTTAGTTGTAGTTTCTACAATAATGTTTCACCAAAGAAACTACCTACTAAGCATACAGCTTGCTTCGCCGTATCATTATTATGATCAATAAGTGGATTAACCTCTACTAAATCCATAGAAGTAATACATTTAGAATTATGTAATAATTCTAATGCAAAATGACTCTCTCTGTACGTTAACCCACCAAGCACTCTAGTACCAGTACCTGGCGTTTCCACAGGATCTAGCGCATCTACGTCAAGTGACAAATGGATGCCATCTGTTTTAGTTTGTAAATACTCAATCGTGTCTTCAATCACTTGTTTAATACCAAAACGATCAACTTCAGCCATTGTATATGTTTTAATATCATGTTCTTTTATGTAACGTCTTTCTCCTTCGTCTAAATCTCTCATGCCGATAAGCACAATGTTTTCAGGTTTAATTTTTGGTGAATAATTTGAGATATTAACCAAACGCTCATCACCTTCGCCTGCAAGTACACGTAATGGCATACCGTGAATATTTCCTGACGGCGACTCTTCAGGGATGTTTAGGTCACCATGTGCGTCATACCATATAATACCTAGGTTTTCGTAGTGCTTACTAACGCCTGATATAGAACCAATAGCGATTGAGTGATCTCCGCCTAAAATAAGTGGAAAATGATTATTTTCAATACTGTTAGAAACTGCATCACTCAACGTGTTTGATGTTTCTATAATTTCTTCTAAATTACGTAATCCTTTTTGCTCTGAATTAAATTTTTCCAAATCGATTTTAGGTACCGTAATATTACCAGAATCTTTCACATTTAGCCCTATTGCTTTAATACGTTCCTCAATACCTGCATATCGAATTACATCTGGACCAAGGTTAACTCCTAATTTTCTTTGACCATATGTGGATGGCGCCCCAATAATTTCTACTGTTTTATTCATTTTTAAAACCCCTTTGTTGTCATATGTTTCTAGAATAATCTAAAGAATTCAACATTTCAAGGATTGCTAAAACAGCATTTTTTCTTCGATTGGCCATTCTTACATATAAAATCAATAAAGTGGTTTATCATTCAACATAAACCCTTTTACTATCGATTTCATTATTTTATTAGTCAATAAAATGTATAAATAAATATGCAAATTTTATTTGTATGCTTTACGCTATTTCTAACTAACACTGAGAATATAGCATTCACTTTCTCTTTGATGATATGTTTATATATTAAAAAATAGTTAAAAAGAAATCATATTTTTCTAAAATGAGTTCGTTGTTATAATATATAACAAAAAAGCACTTCTCTTTTGAGAAGTGCTTCATAGTGAGCCATAGTGGGCTCGAACCACTGACCCTCTGATTAAAAGTCAGATGCTCTACCAACTGAGCTAATGGCTCTAATGGCTGGGCTAGCTGGATTCGAACCAGCGCGTGACGGAGTCAAAGTCCGTTGCCTTACCGCTTGGCTATAGCCCATAAATGGTGGAGGGGGGCAGATTCGAACTGCCGAACCCGAAGGAGCGGATTTACAGTCCGCCGCGTTTAGCCACTTCGCTACCCCTCCGTACTATTAAATTAACGATGGTGGAGGATGACGGGTTCGAACCGCCGACCCTCTGCTTGTAAGGCAGATGCTCTCCCAGCTGAGCTAATCCTCCAATATGTAATAAATGACCCCGACGGGACTCGAACCCGTGTTACCGCCGTGAAAGGGCGGTGTCTTAACCGCTTGACCACGGGGCCATATGGCTCCACAGGTAGGACTCGAACCTACGACCGATCGGTTAACAGCCGATAGCTCTACCACTGAGCTACTGTGGAATAATGATATATTGCCTGGCAACGTCCTACTCTTGCGGAACG
>NZ_JAESKI010000021.1:0-84765 GCF_017892065.1 Staphylococcus sp. GDY8P120P
CCACAAATTGGGGTCAGTTCACGTCTACTGCTTCACCTTCTTTTAGTTATTGGTATATACCTTTAGGGTTTTTGATGGGCGTTATATCTAATTACCTAGGAATCGGTGGTGGTTGGCTATTAGTACCTGTTCTCATATATGTTTTTAAAATGCATCCAAAAGAAACCACCTCAACATCTGTATTTTCATTACTTATATATACAACTGTAGGCGCTATAACACAAATTTCGATTGGTAATTTAAACTGGATGATCGTGATTATTGGGGGGATAGGCATTGCTATTGGTGCTAAAATCGGTCTGAAAATTGCCGAATTTATACCAGAAAGACGCATCATGCAACTGCTCTCAGCTGTTCTTATTATTATGGGTATTCGTATGTTTTTCATGTGATTTTTTAAATAAAGTTAAAAAAATACAACTAACTAAAAAATGATGGTTTCTACTGTATGTCAGTAAAAATCATCATTTTATTATATTTATATCTCATAGCAGCTCACTCATCTATTTTTTGACGATATTAATGAACATAGGAAGTCAACTGCGTTTTAGCTTACTATTAAACATCCTTATAACATAACTAACTATACATCATTTAAATATTGTGCAAGTTCAATAAGATCCAAACTTTGTTCATTTCTTAAAAAGTTTACATTTAAAGCACCGCTTCCTAACCTATAACGATCTAAGGCATCAGCATCTTTAAATATTTTGTATAGGTACAATGCTTTTTCCGGATCCTGTAGTTCCGATTTGAAGGAGGCTTGCGCTTCATTATCATCTTGATCATGATAAGCCATAATATAAGCAACTGTGTCATTGTATAGCAAGCCATGTTTTAGACAAGATGTTTTATAATATTTAGCCGCTCTCAAACCATGCCCTTTGTCCAGACCTTCGTCTAATCTTCTTGTATCATGAAACACTGAACACGTTGCAAGTTGCTCACACTGATCACTATCCAACTGCAATCGGTCAGCTAATATCAAATTATAAAACATAACTCTAGCGCTATGCTGTTGTGTATGCCAAATGCTATCAGTTAGCCAAAAATCCACAGATTGCATCATAAATCTTTCCCATTTTTTAAAGATATCACAACTACGTTGGCTTAAATACGTTTGTAAGGGTAAATTAATATTCATTTGTACACCCCTTACCTTGACGTTTGAAAGTCACTAACTCACTTAAATTGTGTGCTATATCCCCAGGTACAGATAACGATTTATCTTGAATTGCTAGTGGTATAAATATTTCTTGTGCTAAATTAAAAGTAATGTACACTACATTGTCCCTTTGTTGAATCCATTGCATTATTGGCGCTTTGATTAATTGATTCCGACTGCCTATGCCTAACTCTAGTACTACAATTTTCTCTTCCTTAGTCGTATGAATAAAATGTTCAAACGCTTGGGCTTGCAACTTCCAATCTTCTTGTTTGATAAAATAATGATTTGTCTCTATATGCATTGCCATTGGCCCGTGACATCGAGGGCATTTTGGTAGTATATTTAAAAGCGTTTGATCATCAAGATTATTATTTATCTTTAATAACAATTCACTTATATCGTATAATTTGTTATGACATGCGCGCGCACATTGTGCCGTCTTACAGTTACCTTCAATTTCAAAAATTTTTGAATTCTCAAAGCCTGAATATTCAAAGTGATTATCTATATTTGAAGTAATTACAAAATAATTTTTATCACTAATTAATTCATATAAATGTTTCATAACTTCACTTAATTGATAATCTGCTAAAAAATACTGATATAGTTTACTATAAAATTTCCAGTAAATAAGCTCACTCGGATAAGGGTAAAATAATCCCTCTACAATATTATGAATTAGATACTCCTGTTTGAATGATGAAAAATAATCATTAAAATTTTTATCGTCAGCAAAAATATGAAACCCCTCTGCTATCGACAAACCATTACTTGCGCTTATAAGTACTTTATCTGCAGATTCCAAATGTTGAGTAATATTTTCTGTAATCATATATGCTCCTTTAAAGTTAACTATAAATTAACGCTGTTTTCTAACGTTTGTCGATACTTTACACTATCTCCAAGCACTTGTTGAATATCTTCATGAATAGCCTGCCCTTTATTCTCCAATTTTTCCGGTAGAATAGCATCTTTAGGATTGATGGTAATATAATAAGCATTAGGCCACATATAAGTTAAATTCCAAAATGGTTCTTTTATAAACATTGGTGTCATTGGCCCCACACCCAACTCTAAAAACAATACACGTTTATGTTTTACCATTAACAAATACTCATTTAATTTTTCTAATTCATTTTTATATTTTGTACCTTCTAAAAAGACAAATGATCTTACCCATAATTCCATATTTCCTCCACAAGAAGGGCATATTGGAATATCATCAGAAGGTATTTGAGCGTCTATTATTTTAGTGCATAAGTTATGTGCTTCTTCTGAAAAATCATAAACTTGATCATGACAGCGTTGCGCACATTGGATATGTGTCCAATCACCTTGTATGGCGCTCACCTTCGTTTCAGGAAATACATGGTAAAATTGACGATCTTGATTGGTAGTCAAAATATAGTAATCCTTATTCTGAATTAATTCAAATAAATTTTCATATGGTTTGGCCATCGGAGCTTGTGAAACAAAATTAACTAACCTTGCTAGATAAGCCCATCTTTCCTCCAACGTTTGAAAACGATAATAAAACCCACCAAAAATACTATCTATACCATATTTAATAGCAAAATCTCCGAAATGTTCTCGAAAAGCAGCATTGTCTTCATACCAATTATAACCACCTGCAGCAGACATTCCTGATGCACCGCCGACAACAATAGCATCAGCTTGTTCTATTTTTTCAACTAATGTTTTTATATGCTGTTGGTATCTTTCAGAATACATAATTTTTCCTCCTTATACTTTACCGATTAGCAATTATAGTCTAAACTTTGGGTATCAACTCAACAAGTATGCACTTTTTATATATATACTATCTTAAAAGGAAGTGTAACCATGGAAAACACTTATCACCATAGTCATTTGAACGATACGTATTTTGATTACACGCTGTCGATTATCAATGGAAAATGGAAGCTAACCATTATTTACTATTTATCTACGTATGAAGTGGTACGTTTCAATCAACTCAAACGCTATTTAGGTAAAATCACATACAAAACGCTTAGTGACTCTTTAAAAGAATTAGAGCAAGATGGACTCGTAAACAGAAAAGCTTTCCCTCAAATCCCGCCTAAAGTGGAATATAGTCTAACTGAAAAAGGTAAATCCTTATGGCCAATTATTGAAAATATGTGTAGTTGGGGCGAACAAAACAAATACTAAATATTATGATTTAATTTTGCATATACAAATGGACGCTAACACTGTAAATAATTGTTAGCGTCCATACTATTTTTCCAAATGATTTAAATAATATTGCTCATTAAATTGTTCATCTTTTTTGAGTTGGTTAACTGATAAATACAAGGAGTAATTTCCATACTCTAACAATTTTTGTAATAACGCATTCAACTTTTCATTCGAAGATACTTTAAACTTCAAATGATAACAACCATCGCCTGAAATGCTATGTGCTTCAATGATATCATTACAAGTCGTTACAAAATCAATAAAATGACCATGTTGCGTGGTCTTCATATATATTATTAAGAAACCTACCATTCCATTTTTGAGGCTTTCTTCGCTAATGTTTATAGTGTATGATTTTATAATACCTTCATCTTCCATTTTACGAATACGGTTACCTACTGCTTGACCTGTCATGTATATCTGTTCTCCTATATCTTTCCATTGAGTACGTGAATGGTTGGCTAGTATTTTCAATATTTGTATATCAGTACTATCTATTTTCATTATTGAATCTCCTTTCATCAAGCAAGTTTTATCACCTAATTCATTTCATAACCTTATCGATAACATCTTGTTTTTAATATATCATTATAACTGTACATTAAATTCAGTAAAGGACGGATAAACATGAATACAGCTTTAATTATTGTAGATATTCAAAATGATTATTTCCCAGGTGGTAAATACCCATTAAGTAATCCTGAAAATGCAGCAGAAAATGCTAAAAAATTATTAATGTGGTTTAGAGAAAATCTTAGTGAAAATATTTACCATGTTCAACATATTGCACCTGATGAATCATTAGGATTTTTCGCTCCTGATACGGAAGGTGCAGAAATTCGAGAAGTTGTACAACCACAAGACAATGAAACGCTGATCGTTAAACAATTCCCTAACAGCTTCGTTAATACGGGACTACATGATAAATTGCAAGCTCAAAATATAGAACATGTTGTAATTGTTGGTATGATGACGCATATGTGTATTGATGCTACCGCTAGAGCTGCAGCTGATTTAGGTTATAAAGTATCAGTCGTTGAAGATGCATGCGCTTCACGCGAATTAACTTATAACGAGCATGTCGTTAAAGCAGAAGATGCCCACTATGCATTTATCAGTGCGCTAGACTTATTATATGCTGATATTTATACGACAGAAAATTTTATTCAACAACAATAATGTCAGCTTACAGATCCATTCAAAGCGAAAATATATAAACTAAAATTTTACTATTTAATATCTGTTTTTATCATTTTCTTTATTAAAACGATATTATATCGATGTTACAGTACAAAGATATTAGCATTATATACGACTATATCTATAAAAGCGTATCTGCATTTATTATTATGCTGATACGCTTTTCCATTATTTACAGTTAAATACGATTCTACTTTTAACGCTTCAAATTTAACCATGTTTTTAAAAACGACACATTTACCACCATACGGTCAGTATCCGGTTAGACAACCCGAACACTGACCCGTTAGCATATAGTGCCTTTCACTATATGCTTTATCTACATCTCAATATTAAACTACAAAAGATACTTATTTAAATTGTTTGAATTTATCCATAACATAATCTCTACTATGTTTATGGTTTACGATAGCTTCTGGGTAATCTTTACCAATTTCAACATTATAATTTTCTTTCAACTTGTCTTTGTGCTTTGTTGGATTATGAATATATTGACTAGGCACTTCATTCAATATTTCTAACTGTGTTTTAATAAAATATCCTTGCGCATCGAAGCGTTCGCTTTGACGTATCGGATTAAACATTCTGAAATATGGTGCTGCATCTGTTCCTGTTGAAGCAGACCACTGCCAACCATGTACATTGGATGCATTATCATAATCAATAAGGTACTTTCTAAAGTAATCTTCACCCCAAGTCCAATCTATAAATAAATTTTTCGTTAAGAATTGAGAGACAACCATCCTTAATCGATTGTACATATATCCAGTACAATTTAATTTTTTCATTGCAGCATCAACGATAGGGTAACCTGTTTGTCCTTGTTGCCACGCCTTAAAATGCGATTGGTTATAGGACCACTGCATATTGCGGTACTTTTCGGAAAAAGATTGAGTTGCAGTTTCAGGGTATTGCGTCATTAATATATAATAAAATTCACGGAACATCACTTCTCTGATAAAAGATTCATAGCTGCTTTCATCACTATCATAACCTTCAAGTAAGTCATTTATAATGGCGTGAATATCGAGCAAGCCATATGCTAAATATTTTCCTAACCCACTGACAAAATCTTGTGATACATCATCTGCCAATTGCTTATAATAGGATATATCTTCATCTAAAAACCGATGCCATGCTTTACGTGCTGATTTTTCCATATCTTCATTATTATCTAATCGCAACTCGCTTTGATTGAAACCTTTTTCTGCATTTTGGCTTAACTGCTTATATTGATAACTTTTAGCAGGTGTATGTATGACATTTTTGCGGTTCGCTTTGTAAAAACGAGTAAAAACTTTATAAGGTTGCTGTTGCTTGTTTAATGTCATTAAAGGCGTAAAATAATGATTCACACGTTGCCCAATCACTTTGATTTGATGTTTTTCAAAGACTGTTTTTATATGGGGATAGTCGTATGTTTCTTTGTGATAACTCATAATATCTTTAGCGATTAACACATGAGATAAATCTAAATCATCGACTAAAGATGCTAACTTTTTGTATGTAATAACATAGGGATAAATGTCACGCTTTTGTAAAGCAGTTATAAAACCTTTGACTACTTTATAATAATCATTACGTTTTACCTCTGCTGCATCAGATAAATCCTCTAGAGGTAAAATAAAGTATAATTTGTCTAGTTCATTTTGATGCTCTGCTACAAAATCAAATAATGGGTTATCTTTCATTCTAAAAACGCGATTAAGTATAACACCTAGCTGCATGGTCACATCTCCTCATTTTATAAATATATTTTTGAACACTTTGCAAAACATGCTCATTCATATTAAATTGCTGGAATATAGGGTTAACACCCGTTATTGTCTCTCAATAAATATCGCAATATCACAAATGTTTTACCTCATGCTTGCACATTACAGATATAGGGTATGTATTATATAGAGGTGATTGTAATATGAATAAAGAAGCAGTACAAAAAGAAATTGAAAATATTTTAAACCATTCTAATGTTGGCGTGTTATCCACGGCTCATAATAATATGCCAAATAGTAGATACATGATTTTTTATAATGAAGGTCACACACTATACACTAAAACAAGTATTGATTCTAACAAAGTGGCTGAATTTAAAGACAACCCCAAAGCGCATGTTTTAATAGGTTATGACGAAACAAAAAACCGTAGCTTTCTTGAAATAGAAGCAGATGTCGAAATTCTAAAAGATAAAGAAACGATTGATTGGATTTGGCAAAAACAAGATAAGACATTTTTCGACTCTAAAGAAGATCCTAATTTGTGCGTACTAAAAGTAACACCAAAAGCGATTAAAATAATGAACGATAATGCGTTAGATACCCCTCAAACAATTACGTTTAATTAATTTAAAATAACACGGGCGCTTAAATTTACTTCAAAATAAAAGTAAATTAAGCGCTTGTTTTTTAAATACCGTTATTGATATCCTCTAGCATTGCATCCACTGTAATTTTAGCGCTCGTCAAGACGATAGGAACACCTGCGCCCGGATGCACACTTGCCCCAGCAAAATATAAATTTTTGTAATCTCTACTTACATTAGGTGGTCTATAGTAATTACTTTGTGCTAATGTAGGCATTAAACCAAAGGCAGCCCCAAATTTCGCATTATAATCGCCTTCAAAATCTTTAGGCGTATAAATCATTTCAGTGACCACGTGTGCTTTTAAGTTTTCCAATGCTTTAATGGTAGAAAGTTTATTATAAATAATATCTTTCACATATGCGATTATTGTCTCATCAGACCAATTTGCATCACTTGTTTTCAATTCTGGGACAGGCATAAGTACATAAACACCTGTCTGACCTTCTGGTGCTAATGACTTATCCTCCACGCTTGGCGCATATACATATATGGAAGGGTCAGCTGGTATTTCCCCGGAAAAGATTTCATTTATATTATTATCAAAATCCTTAGAAAATATAACATTATGTAACAAAATTTCTTCAGATAGATCTTTATCAACACCGATATACATTAAAAAGGCGGAACAAGAATAGTCCATGCTGTCAATTTTTTGTGTTGTGTATTTTGTAGGTTGATGTTTTTCTTTAATCAAATTGGTTGCAGCATATGGAAAGTCGGCAGTACATAGTATTTTGTCATATTTCTTGATCTCTCCATTTACTTTTAGACCTTCCACACGCTTAAAACGTGTATCAATGATAATTTCTTCAACACTCGCTTCTGTATGGATTCGAGTACTTAACTCCTCATTCAATGTTTGAAGTGCTTTGACGAAGCGATACATACCACCCTTAATAAAATGTACACCAAACATTAGCTCAATCATTGGGATAATAGAATATAAGGAAGGGCTCCGTTTAGGATCAATACCTATATACAATGTCTGGAATGCTAAGATTTTTTGTATTTTTTCATTATCAACATACTTTTCAATCAAGTTATCTGCTTTATCAAATGTTTTTAATTTCATTCCTTGATATAAAGTAAAAGGATTGTAAAAATCTGTAGGTTTTCTAAATGTTCGTTCTAAAAAGTGTTTCCGTGCAATTTCATACCTTTCGTATATGTCTGTTAAAAATGACATAAAGCCATGTGTTGAGCCAGGTTCAATTGCTTCGAGCATATCCCTTAATTGTGCAAGATCTGTAGGCACACGGATTTGGTCAGATTCGCTAAAATACACGTCATATATATGAGATAATTGTTTAATTTCCAAGTAGTCGTTCATATTTCTATGTGCATAATTAAAAACATCACGATAAATTTCAGGCATCATTACAATGGTTGGTCCCATATCAAACGTAAATCCGTCTTTCTTAATTTGGTTCATTCTGCCGCCTATCTGTTTATTTTTCTCATATATATCTACTTGGTGTCCGTTTGCTGCTAACCTTGAAGCTGCAGCTAAACCCGAAACACCGCCGCCTATAACTGCAATCTTCATATTGTTTCACTCCTATTGTATTTTGCAATAATATCTCTATAAATTTTTAGTTTTTTCACTTTACTTACATATACCTTTTTGTGTAACGTATAGCCTGACTTTCTCACTTCTTCAAGAATTTCAAGGTAGGCATAAGCCGCTAATTCAATAATGTAACGAACATCTTCATCAAAATGTACAACACCATTTAATGCTATGTTATACAGTTGCATTGCTTCATGGGCGTAACTTTCCCATAAGTCTATATAATTTTGTGTGATGCCCTCACTGTAGATAGCTTGAACATCGACCTTATATTGAGCTAATTTAGTTTCACTGAGATAAATTCTACCATTCTGGAAATCTTCGCCCACATCTCTTAAAATATTAGTTATTTGTAGTGCTTTACCTAAAGCAATAGCAGCGGCTTCAGCTTGTTTAGGGTTTGCTTCTCTTTGTGATGCTAAAATAGGTGTTAGACATTCACCAACAGTACCAGCCACGCCATAACAATAATGATATAAATCAGTATCTGTGCGCATCATTGTTAAATCAGAGTCTTCTTTTACATATTGAATCAAGGTCCGTAATGGTTTTTGCGGGATTGCGTAAGTATCCAAAGTGTCATTAAATGCGTTCATAATCGCCCCATCACTTTGATAACTTTGAGCATGATGACTATAAATACTTTCTAAATCATGCGCTATATCACCTAATCGTTCAAGGTCTTTATACTTATCTATACTGTCATCAATCATTCGACACACTGCATAAATGGCCCATATCGCTTTTTTTCTTTTAAGTTCTAAAAAATCAAAGGCATAAGAAAATGTCTTTGAATGTATCTTCATAATATTGTGACAGTGTTTATAATCTCTCTCTAATTGATTCACTTGTTGTCCTCCTCGAAAATACGTCGGCATCCCTTTCCGTTAATATAAAAATTAATCTATAAATCTATTTTTCGGCCTTTCCAGTGTATGCGTTTGAAAATGTTGATATCTAACCACGATTTAAAAAATATTCCTACAAAACATACCAAAAGCAATGGATGACAAATACTCGCAATAAAATTAAAATTGCCAGTTCTTCGAATAAATATGTGGAATTGCCACGCATACATAAGATATATAATGATAGCTAACATTATATATATGAAACCTAACTTGGTAGCAAATAAGATAGTCAGAGTAGATATAATGGATCCAAATAACCATAAAAATACTAAAGCAAGTGTAGATTTTTGGGTCGCTTTGGAACCAAGGGCAAAATGTTTACTCCAACCTTCTAATAGTGTTACGAACCCTTGCGGATACATTCTAAAATTAACTGCCCCTTGTCCTTCAAACAAATCAACAGGTAAATTAAAATCATGATATGCGTTACTTAAGGCAAAACCTTCGATCACTTTATCTTTTGCATTTAAATGACCACGTGTCAGTTTATAATCTTGCTTATTAGTTAAAATTAATGGCCCGAACGCACTTTGCTTATTATTCAAAGTCTCCGTTATTGAAAATTTGTTCATTCCTACAATAGTCATCAAATTAAATATTGCAGAACCATTCTCATATATTTGTTTTATCTTATGGAAAGGTTGGATAGAAAGTAATCCTTTATCTCCTTGTAGATGATATTGGTTTACTATGCGCCATATGCTCGTTTCGCTTGTAAATTGAATATCAGCATCCACAAACATCAATAAATCATTTGTTGCATATCGGCTTCCTTCCCAACAAGCATGTGATTTACCTTTCCACGTCTTATCATTGTTAACCATATATACTTTTGCGCCGTAATGTACTGCAATGGCTTGCGTATTATCTGTCGAACCATCATCCATGACGATAACTTCTATACGCTCGTTCTTAGGTATACTGTTAAACAATTTAGGCAAATTTGCCGCTTCATTTCTCGCAGGAACAATAACACTGACGGCTGTCTTATTTTCCTTTATTTTACTAGTAATCGTAGCGCGATACATGTACATACACTTTCCGCTTAATATGGAAGCTAAAGTGAATACTATCGCTATGATATAAGATATCATCTGTTATCAACTACTTTCTTCAGCGATAATAGCTTCTGCAACTTGCATACCGCTTAGCGTAACCATCGGCATTCCCGCTCCAGGATTTACAGAACCACCTACAAAATACAAATTTTTGAAGTATTGGCTTTTTTTCGGAAACTTAAACCCTTTATTCTTTTTCTTATTCGATACTACACCATAAATGGCACCTTTATTAGAACTATAAGTGTTTTCTATATCATGCGGCGTCCACACATCTTCATAGACGATATGTTGTCTTAAATTTTTCAAGCCCATAGACTCTAATTTATCAAGTATACGCTCACGAAATTGGAGATATGCCTGTTCACTCAATGGCTGCGCTTGAATATAAGGTATATGTGGTAAAATTTTTATATTTTCATACCCTGTAGAGGCCTGTGAGTCATCTGTTTTATTGGTATTGACTACATAAATTGTCGGATCTTGAGGCAAAACATATTGGTGAAAGACTTCATCAAAATTATTTTTCGAATGGTTAGAAAAGAAAAAGTTGTGATGTCGGAGTTCTGGATAACTTTTGTCTACACCTAGATGCATCACATAACCTGAACTCGCGGGTTCAAACTTACGTTCTAACTTATTTATTTTATTTTCATCAAAATTCAATAAATTTTTATAGACAGGAATCACTTCCATATTAGATATAATGTAATCTGCATAGATGTTTTTGTTATTTGCTAAGGTTATTCCAGTAACTTTATTTTCGCTATTATAATTTATACGTTTTACATATGCATCAAAATGTATAACCACGCCTAATTCTCGTGCTAGTTGCTCCATCGCACCAGCTAATTTATGAATGCCCCCATCTACATACCATAATCCTTCAGCATGTTGCATTTGAGGCAGTAAACTCAACACAGCCGGAGCGTCATAAGATGATGAACCTACATACTTGATAAAGTACCCTAACATTTTTCTTAAATAAGGATTATCTACTCTTTTATCAATAGCTTGTTGCATGGTATGAAAGTAATCAAATTTTTTCAATGCAGTCAATGGCCCATGATAACGAATTATTTCAGAAATCGTGTCTAAACCTTTATCAAAATAACTCTTTTCAGCCGTTTCATGAATCTGTTTCGCATAGTTAAAAAACACAGTAAGCTGCTGTATATCCTTATCTGTGACTGTCTTATTATTTATCAATGTATCTTGCATAGATTCATATAAATCTATCATTTCCCCATCAGGATAGACGTTTCTTATCTGCAAATCTAATTTACGAATGTTCACATAATCTGCTAGCCTTTTACCACATTGCTGGAATAAACGTTGAAATATTTTAGGCATAGTTAAAATAGAAGGGCCAAGATCAAAACCAAAATCTTCCGTCTCTAATCTATTCACTTTTCCACCAATGTGATTATTTTGCTCATATAAATCCACATGATAGCCTGCTTGAGCCATTCGAATTGCACTAGCGATGCCGCCTAGCCCGCCTCCAATAACAATGACTTGCTTATTTACCATTTAATCTCCCTTTCTTTTTAACTTTCTCAAATAAACACGTTCCAATTTAGGGCGATTATAGCGCTGCACTATGATGCAAGGTACATTAGCTATAACGACATATACTAGATTTATCATTTTTACGCTGCTTGATGACTTTGCAAATACAATAACAGGCACTATAGACAGCAAGTGGACAAACTCCGCACGTCTCGTTTCTAATATAAATTGGCGTACTTCGTCCGCATGACTCGATTTATCAAAGTTTGATTTACTGATAATAGTCGAATTTATACGTTGGCCATCCGGCAAATGATTTTTCCAATATTGGACTTTAACGACTTTTTGCCACAATTGGCCTTCTTGTTCAATTGGCCAACTTTTAAAATATATATGCCCGTTTTCTAAACATTTACGGCTTATATATGTGCCAAGTTGAGCAATAATCATTTGAATAACAAACCAGTATAGCGCATTATATATTATCTTTTTCATCAATTTAGTGCTCAGTTTTTCCTGTATAGTTTGGGTTCTCTTTATTTAAAAACCAGTTACCTGCTGTTAAATACGTCGCAAATGCGCTCCAAAGCACGTATGGCACAAGCAATATGCCAGCAACTTTCTTCACATTGAAAAATTTTACAGTTGTAGTTACTACTGCACCAAGCAATACAACACTCTCTACTAATGCACTAAAGCGCAACTTATATTTAAAGTACAAGATAGACCATAAGTAATTAAGTCCTAATTGCGTATAGTAAATGCCTTTTAAAGTCTTACGCTCTGATTGATTAGTCACTAGTACATAAGCGACACCCATCGTTGTATAAAGTATTGGCCACACGATAGGAAAGACATAGCCGGGTGGTGAAAAAGGCGGTTTGACATTTTTTTTATAGTCTTTATGTGCATTTTTCACTGCAAATTTGCCCATGAACTTACCACCGAAAATCGGCGTTATAACTTTAGTGGTTGATTTGATAATATCGATTGCTGTCATTGTTCATCCCTCTTTTTTTTATAAGTGAATATCTTTATATATAACGGCTATAGTTCGGCGTTAGACATATTATTTTTTTTAGCTAAATATTTTTTTAATCCGTATAGTTTTAATACAATCACACCTACAATAACGACTGGTAAAATAATTTTTTTCATATTTACACTTCCTTTTCTAGTACTTTTTTTAGTTTCTAACTTGAATTTGAAAAGATTCATTACACTTTTATGCACTTTAGCTTGTGTATACTTATAAACCCACCAAGGCAGCGTCGGCTCATATTCTTGTAACGCTATCATACATTCATTGCTATAAGGCAACCTTCTAAATTCTAATCTTGCGTTGCCACCATTTGAATCTAGCGCAAAATCTCCACCGACAATGCGATACAAAATGCTATCCTCATTAGATGCTACGCTATCTTTCCTTAGTAAAAGTAAATCTTTACCCAAACATGGTATTGTTATTGAGAAGTCGTTTTCATTAAAATCACTATTAACGACATTTAATGTGATTTTGTTTAAGAAATCAGCATACAATGCCGTCACTTGACTCATAGTCATATCTTTAGGCAAGGTTACTCTTGAAATTGCTCGAACATCTTTAATCGCACGCTTGCTTGATTTTTTACGCTTCTTCTGTACAGTGTTTTCTTCCGCTAAAGCGTTACGTACACTCGTTTTATAATCGATTTTTCCAATAGAGACACCTTCGACGGTATTTTCTTCATTTCTTACCATATCGTGAATCAAACTATCCATAAGCGGATAAACCATTTCTTTCGGCACCCCAGAAATTAATTTCACCCAATACTTACTTAACCAAATTGGAATAATAGGTAAGTCTAAAGTAGGTAAACGTTTATCTAATACTTCAGCCGTTTGTTTGAATAAGTCTTTATATGTCATATGATTTGGTCCACCAATATCAATTGATTCATTGGCTTGTGGATGACGCGCTACGATTTTATAAAGCCCATTAATCACATCTTCAATAGCCACTGGTAATGTTGTGTTATACGCCCATTGCGGCAATAGTAACCCAGGTAGACGTTCTACTAATTTTTTTAATATTGGGTAAGAACTACCTTTAGAGCCTATAATCAAACCCGCTCTTAAAGTACTGACTGGTACGCCATACGCCCCTAAAATACGCTCACACTCTAGGCGACTTCTTAAATGTGGCGATAATTCATTTGTCTCAGGAATTAAACCACTCATAAACACAATGTGCTTAACTTGATTAACACTAGCTGCTTTTGCAAAATTATCTGCTAACAACGCATCCATATCTTCAAAACTTGCTTGCGTTAATTTAGCTGAAGGTATCATAGAATGGACTAAATATATAGCGATATCCACGTCTTTCATTACTTCTTTTATCTCATTTAAATCAAATAAGTCGGCAGACTTCCAAGTTACATTTTGTTCGTTCGTTTTATGCTCTATATGTCTAGAAATAGCGATAATTTCATAATTTTCTTTCAATTTTTTCATTAAATGGCCACCAATATAACCCGAAGCGCCCGTTAACAGAATTTTTTTCATATATTTAGCCTCCGATTAAAAAAGACGAGCAGGGAAACTTTACTTCAGCTCATCTTTTACATAATAAGCTCACTTGCTCATTATTAAATAAATTTAGTATACATCATAAACACATCGTGTTTATTGGGTTTATTTTACCCTTTTACAACAAAATTAATCGTTTGAGATTAAATTAAGCACAATTCGACGACTTCAAAACGTCCTCACTCATTGTCTTCTATGACTTTTTCATTCTTACCACGACAATAATAGCAGTTATAAATAATAATAAACTTGCAGTAATTAATGTAACATCTAAACTTAAATAATAGTTGTTATTTTCTATATAGATACCATAAAAAGGCCATATCAATACCAGCGGGTATAGCCAATCTTTAAAAGATATTGCTATAAAGATACCAATGATCGTTGCTAATATCAACGCAATCATTGTCCAACTTAACTCATCTAAACCAAATATTGTTTGAATATGATTATTTAGCGCTAAAGAAAAAATATTAACAATTGTGGCAACCGTCGTCCAACCAAAGTAAATTGAAAATGGCAAACGGTTATACCCTCGATAGTCAGATAATATCACATACATTCGAGCAATATTATAAAGTAACGCTAAGATAACGATTACTGATACTAAGAACCATTGTTGTGTATAAACAATAATCCAAGCACTGTTTAACAGGAAGTTAATGATAGGAAGATACTTCAATCGACTTACGATTTTTTTATTATGCGAACGTATCATCAATAACTTGATTAGCCATGCTAAAATAAGCACATAAATTAAGCACCAAATTGCAAACGCAAAACCAGCAGGTTGAATCATTGCTTGTTTGTCTTCGGCGATATTTCCGATATTGCTACCACTTAAATAATTAATTGCAATCATAATTAAAAATGCAATAACATATAAAAGCACCCATTTTCTTTGCCTTGTCATTATAAAGCCCCCTACATTGCACCTATTATAATCGTCCTTATATCATTATTTCTTATTTTATAATCACTATTTTTAGATGCGCATTGCGTTATCACTTGCTCATTATAAACAATGAAAAAGTGCGTAAAATACCACTTTATACTTTTCCCTAATTCCAAAAATTCATTCTTAAATAACATAGATAACACACTTTTTCTCTATACGCTTTTAAATACTATATTGCTTCACTTATTTTGGCCCAAAGCATATCGCAAATAAGGTAACAATTACTTTCACTGAATTTGACGCTTTTTTATAAAAAACACTTCCATTTAAAATCCAAGATAATTTGGATTCAATGAAAGTGTGCATGGTTCACTCTATTTTTTGGAAGTAACTTAAATCACTGGCTGGGCTTAACAAAGCGCCCGAACATTAGCTTATCGGAATAAAAAGACCTTATACTAAGTTTTTAAAGAAGGTAACAATGCGTTTTCTTCAACATCATACAAATAGCAGGTAGCATAACAAACATTCGTCTATTTCTTTTTATTATCATCATAAAATTTTCTATATGATTTTTTAAAAGAGTTGCTGTCACCTGTCACGATCAACTCACACTAAATTGATATGTTAATTACATATTCAAATTTAGTTGGCAATCTTTATTTTAAAGTTCTTAATTAAACTAGAATCTTTTAGATAAGTCACATCGTAAAACATCGCCATGCAATAAATAAAATAAATAAGTGTGGTTGCCTCTACTTGATCCAATACATACTGTTCTTTTAGCTTTTTAAATAATTCCTTTTCTGACGGTTCACAAACCTTTTTAAAGTAACCCCATACATGAGAAAATGCGTTAACGACAGACCCTTTACTAGGTTCAATCAATAAAGCACTATGAATCATGTCTCTCACTTCATAGTATTCATATTTATCTTTCATCATTTTTCTGATACGGTTATAGCTGTTTTGATCATGCCACATAACTTCGTACTTGTACTTTTTCCATAACATCTCAATGTCATATCTATGCTTGATACTTATCACTCCTTTAACGATAGACTACAAGCTTTATAGAACCAAGTTGCTTTGGCTAATTTGAAATGTAGCAACCTAGTAATTAACCCATTTTATGTCTCTCTTTTACAAGGGGGGAATTTTACAAATTAAATGGATTCCTCGCTATATCGACCTTTGTTATGATTGGTATTGCTTCAAGAGCGCTTGGTAAAAGTCGTTAAGTGCTTTATTGTCACTCACTTGGAACATTTCATTTGGTCTTAAGTTTGGATCTTTGCCATTATGATCTTTAGGTGCAAAACCAGAGGACAATGTAACATCTTCTGAGTGCGTAAACTCATATTCGTATACCTTGCCATTATCTGCAAATAAATATTTTGTGACAGGTTTGTTCGTATCCGCCACTTTATTATAACCTTCAATATTAGATAAAGTTTCTGCATCTTTATCTATACCCGTTGTTCCTTTATGGGATGTATAAGTTACCGCCCCTGTTACTGTATGCAAATCGAATGCTTTCGCCCCAGGTTTGTCTCTATTATTCACTTGAATTTCACCATCTTCGCTACCAGCGTACCAATCTCCATCAGACATACTACCATTACCAAAATAACGGTTTGAGACAGCTTTATGATTATCTTTTTCATGCTCATCAAGCCATGATAAGAGCTCTTTTTTAATCATTTTTTTATCTTTATCTGTAATAAGTTCTTTGGAAGATTGAGTTTTTTCAGTATGAGCGGCTTTCTCCTCCGATTGCTGCGTTGTTTGTTTGCTATTACTACAACTAGCTAAAACGAGACAGAACAATGTCATGAATGTGATGCATTTTACTATTTGTTTCACTATATATCAAACCTCAATTTCCCAAGAAATCAAACGACCTAAGCTAGGCTAATATCAGCTAACTTAGGCATTGATTTAATTATTTATTGTTTTTTTGAATACCAAATTCGTCTACTAATTCAATATTACGCTGTTCACCGTCGTTGATATCGCCATTTAATTGATAGATTTTAACTTTTAATGTATTACCTTCTACTTCATAAACTGAGAAGTTTTGCGAAGAAGAATCACGGTTATTTGAATGACTATCTTTAAATGCATCTGTTTCTTGAGGTTGTTTACCTACTTTAAATAGACTGTTATAGTGTTCTAAATCTTTTTCAGTTAATCAACTCAATTCTGGTCTCACTTTTTTAATATGCTCTAATGAACGATCATAAATACTGTCATACTCTTTTGTACCGCCTGTATTTGGTAACACATACACTGAACCTTTTGGATTATTATAATAAGTTACGTTATCATCACCAACAAATTGCTTCGTATCTTCTTTTTTAGCATTAACGAAACTGTTTTTAGTTGAAGTATGTTCAAGTGGATGCGTACGAGATAATACATGATCATGGCCTTGTAACACTAAATCAACATCTAAATCATCTATTTCTTTTGTAAGTTCTTTTCTAATTTTCTTCACGTCTTCATCTGATAAAGCGTGGTAAGATTTAGAATACATTGGTTTGTGTAAATTTAACACAACCCAATTTGCCCCATTGTCACGTGCTTTTTTGATATCTTTCTTAATCCATTCCATCTGTTTTTTACCAATGGCTTTTTCATCTGGGTTGTCTTTAGATTTTTTATTGTCATTGGTATTTGCAACAACCATGTGAGCACCATTATAATCAAATGAATAATAAGAGCCGCCATTAACCTCATCATTCTCTTTCGGCACGTTCACATGTTCGTTGAACTTAGTTAATAATTTCTCATCCTCTTCGTTCAGCGCATATTCATCATGATTCCCTGCTGCAGCAACGACTGGCAATGACATGAATGAAGGTCTGGACTGCTCATATAAATCTTTCCATTCATCCTCAACTTCTGCTGTTTCTACAAAATCACCTGTGTGTAAAGCAAAGCTTGGATCTCCGGCAGTTTGAATTGCATTCATTAATGTATCAGCGCCAAATGTTGCTTCGTTTCTTACATGCTCATTCCAAAATGCGTTTTGTGTATCTGTATATTGTACGAAATTAAATGGGTCACCTTTTTTACCACCCGTTTTAAATTGTCCTATCTGGCTCTTCCCCCCTTTTTCACTACCTACTTTATAATAGTATTTCGTATTCGGTTTTAAATCTTTTGCCTGCGCTTTGTATGTATATTCTGCTTCGCTTATTAAATTTGTTTTACCATGCTTATCACCACTCATCCATTCCGGTCCACCAGCATGTTTATCTGTATAATAACCGTTTACTTTTTCCTCACCATTTCTGTCTTTGATAGGTTCACCTTCATCATTTTTAGCAATGTCTTTAAAAATAATATGACCATGTTTATCTCTTTCAAGATATTTTGATTTCACCTTTTTAGGTTTCACATCAAATGTTTTTGCGTTTTTAAAGTTTTTTGACTCTGATACCCATACTTTTGAATCTTCAAATTTATCTGAGGTATACCAACTAAATCCCATTTCTGTCTGAGGGTTCCCATTTATATTTGTAATAACACGATTGGGTTTATTCTGTTTCTTTATATCTGCAACTTCAGGCTTTTTATCTAATAGTTTGATTTTATTATCATTTTCTTGTTGTGTTGTTGTAGTATTGTCTGCCGGTTTTCCAGCGCCACTAGCCTGTGCTGTTTGTGGGGTAATAATAAGACTAAATAATAAGACAAAACTCGTTGCAGCACGAAATGCAATCGATTGATGCTTTTTCATATGATATCCTCCTCTAACTATTTCTTTATGGTCTTGTCTCATCATTTTAGCAATACTCTTTTAACCCTATATTAAGTACGTATTTAATATGTAAATTTTACATTAAAGTTATATATTTATATGAACATAAAATTATTTTATATAACCAAAAATCAGAAGCGATTATTAAATAATAAGAAATAAAAATACGATTATAAAGCTAAACTACTATACATATATTTTAAAAAGATGGTTTTGCGAAAGAGGTAAATATATAGTTTATGAAAATAGGCTTAATTCATCACACGAAATCTTAAAAAACTAATAACAATCAAAAGGCTATATACAATATATCAAACTTTGTATATAGCCCTAATTTGATATATAAGTATTTTATATATCAAACGAATATTCAGTATTTTAAATTAATAAAACAATCATAAATTTATAATAGTCGAGATTTGATAGTAGTGATGAATAAAATTTCATATTGGTTAAAGCATTGATTCTGTGAATAAGTTAATTTATAGTAGCTCAATCTCTTATGTTGAAACTTTTCACTTGAATTTTAGCCAAATCGATACTTATTAGCGTATTATTTTCTTCTTGAACAAAATTGAATTCTGTTTTAAGGTAAGCCTTGCTATCAGAAAAATAATATTTAACCATATACTTATTTTTATGCTTAAAATATTCATAAGAATAATTAGGTGTAATAAAATGGAAGATTTTTGCTAAATAACTATTTTTTATATATTTATTAATGCTTTGGTAAGTGTCATTTGTATATAATTTTTTTCGAAGCGTTTCTAAATTTTTAGCACACAGTAAATTACAAAATCGTTGTACATCTCGTTGAATGATACTGGTTATAAAATCTTCAATACATTTTTCTATTTTCACGGTATCAAGCCCTAAATATATCATTGTAATCTTTTAAACGTTAAATCAAAGTTGGAAATAAATATATCATTTTCTAATTTAAGACTTTAATATTTAGAGGAAATAATATATGCGGTACAAGAGGAATTAATTATTATTAGTTATATCTTTTATGAGCTACCTTAGCTAGCAATTAATCAACACTCTTTTTTTTAAAATGCCTTAGTTAATGTGCTAATCATTAACTGAAAAAAGCTTAACATTTTTCAATACCATTTTTATACAAATTATTGTTATATGGTCTAAAAATTTTGTTATGGGGCAATAGACATCGGTCTGATTAATAATATTTAGTCCATTTCTAAGCAGTAATGTTTCAAATATTTATGGGTCGTGTCACCGTTAGAAATCAAAACATCAGTGTCTCCAAACAACTTTCTTACTGTACATGTGTTAGAAATAATTAATTCAAATAAATATATAATAAGACGTAACAGAATTTAACCCTGTTATCATATAGACTTTCTTCTAAAATACCTCCAAAAATTATAAAATAGACGGTGAGACCCTGGGAGTAATCTGATATAAATTTCTCTATATTAAATTTCTCACTTTTGATTTTAAAATCGTTTTGAAGTCCGTATTATTGGTATTTTATCTAATAATAAGTGTAGGGACTTCTGTATTTTTGGATATTTTATACGATGCATTTCCTAATGCATCTTTTGTTTTAAATTTAGTATTTCGGTTACTTAAAACTATTAAATCATAATCTTTTCTCTTTAATTCGTTGAGTACTTCTTTCTTAACGTTGCCACAAATATATTTTGTTTCGTAACGGAACCCACAAATTTCTAAATCTTCAAGAAAAGGTTTGAATTTCCTTTTTTCTTCCATAACGATTTTTTTAAAATGTTTATTTTGATAAGCGACAGATTTTTCAAGCAATTGCTGAGGGATGATAACGAGCACAGTTATTAAAGTA
This sequence comes from Staphylococcus sp. GDY8P120P, assembly GCF_017892065.1. NCBI lineage: Bacteria > Bacillati > Bacillota > Bacilli > Caryophanales > Staphylococcaceae > Staphylococcus > Staphylococcus sp. GDY8P120P. The sequence continues at coordinate 21,047 of NZ_JAESKI010000021.1, forward strand.
TCCTCTTCTTTAGTGTCGTTACGCTTATTACTAATAAGGTTATTTAGTTCTTTTACGGCCGTTTCAAATTTTTCTTCGCAATCGTACGCTAATAGTATATTTTCATACATAATGACACAGACTCCTTTTTTCGCTTAAAGTAATCTTTTTACAGATCCCTCATACGAATCATATTATTTTTTAATTAATGGCTTTTATTTTACATATTACCTAGGACTAAGTCTTATAATTGATAGTCCTTTTCTATAGTTAGAAATTATATTTTGTTAAATTATTGAAATTTTAAATTCGAGTCGAGGGACAGTTTTTATGGCTTATCTTTTAATTAATCACTTTAAGCTACAAATTATAGACATCTTAGATTTCTGTAATGTGGAGCCTTTATATATTCCAGTGGATTTTTAATTGGTTTGCTATTGGGAATTTATAAATCGTTGATAAAAGTTAATGTTTTATTAGAAAAGTTTGTTTACTTGAATAGTTCTATTTCTTAAAAATAAGAGTTTGAACTATCACGTGGAGCTTTATTATCAAAATGTGCGTTTTTTGCTAGTTTTTTTATATTAACTATTATGCGCATATGGAGTGTCGATTAATTATTATATATTTTTAATCTTTTAAATTCGAACTGTATATATTTATTATAAAGAAGCATTGGAGTATTTCCTTACAATTAAATCTACTAAATTGTATACCACCTTTGATTGTTATTAAACATCTAGGGTTCTTTACAAGTATTTTAGCTATCTTTACATAACCACTACTATATTTACGTGAAGCGTTACATATTTTTAAAAATTATAAAAAGTTATGGTTCAGCCTCAATAAATTATACATAAAGATATACTACATAAAATTGGTTAAATACTAATCATTTTGATTCACGTATTTACCATGCTTTGGCAAAATAATTTCATCTAAATGATTATTTAATTCATCTAGCTTTCTCTGTGCTTCATGATTTTTTAAAGGACGCCCATGTCCAGTAGTTATTATCTCGGGCTTCAATGCTAATAATTTACGAATTGAGTCTTTGACTTGTGCCCAATTGGTCGTAAAATATCTAGGAGGTCCATAAATAGCTTGTTTTTGTGTTAAAACATCCTTTAAATTATCTTGTTTAACTGTCGTTATTGCATCTCCTGCAACCAACAAACTATCCTCCGCTCTGTATAATGATATATGCCCTGGCGTGTGCCCAGGTGTATGCACCCATTTAAAATCTGGCATATAAGGGACACTAAAATCTTCTGGTAACGCTTTAATATATCCATCTAAATTAATTGCTTTATTCGGAAAAATTTTTGACATTTTTGAAATTAATCCACCATTTACTGTAGCATCTGGTGCCGGGTAATCTTTCGCTCCTGTTAAATAAGGCAATTCTTCTGGGTGTGCATAAACTGACACATCCCAATATTTAATGAGTTCAATAATTGATCCAACATGATCAAAATGACCATGTGTTAAAATGATTGCTTTTGGTTTTGCATGACTTCCAAAACGTGCTTCTGCTTCGCGGATAATTTCTTTAGACTTTCCAGGCATACCCGTATCTATTAACACAAATGACTGAGAAGAAGGTTCGCCATAAAATACGATATTAACTATTTGCGTTGTATATTGGTATAAATCTGAGGCAATTTCTACGCCTTTTTTACTTTTAATAGATGAAACAGGCAGACTTTTATAATCTTTTCCATAGTACATTACGTTTTGCATATTTAACCGCTCGCTCCTTTGTCATTTATCTGTTTTCTCTTTGTTAGCGCCATTTAACATTCAAAAGGTTCAAAGTGTTTATAATATATTGCTTAGCTTTATGTTCCCCTTATTAAATTGATTTAATTTATTTAACGTCGTCGTCATATCAATTAATCCAAAACATTATTTAAGTTAACTATATCGGCGAAATATAAAATACAGTTTAAGAAATAAGCTGTTCTGTATAAATCAAAATAAGTTATTTTAAATATATTTTTAAAAAACATATTAGTCTTAATTTTGCCAATAATTCTTAAATTAAACACTTTAATCACTATAGATAGCAGCGTTTAATTTATAAATCAGTTACATATTTAGTTAATTGGCATACATATTATTTTATGGAGAAACGCATTGAATCATTTATAAAATAATTTCATTTAACCATCGTTTAAGTTCTTTTCAATGATTAAACGACCTATCAAACACAAAAAGCGAGTCAGAAATCTATGTCGCTACAAAGATTTCTGACTCGCGCTCATATTAAATATCAATGAATGGGCTTGGTAATCGTATATATTATATCGTTACGGTACTATTCCATTACATCACTTTTTTCTGCTTTTTCAGTTGCTTTTCTCATCAATGGATCTGTAATCGGCTTAAAGATGACGCCAATTAATAAAAATCCTATACCAAATAATGAGAGTACGGTTAATTTTTCAGTTAAAATTTTAGGGACAGGTCCACCAACCGCTTCTCTTAATGCGTCTATTGCGTAAGAGAAAGGCAAATAAGGATGGATCGCTTGGAAGAACTCTGGTGTAACTTGAATAGGGAACGTTCCTCCACCACCTGCAATCTGTAGAACAAGGAAGATGATTGCAATTGCTTTCCCTGGGTTGCCTAACAATGATACTAAAGTATAAACAATTGAAACAAATACGATGGAAGAGAATACTGAGATGCCAATAAACCAACCAATTGATTCCACTTGCGCTTTCAGTATCACTATATCTCCAATAGATACGATAAGTGCTTGAATGATACCCAACAGATAGAACAATCCACTTTTACCTAAATATATTGCTCTTGTCGATAGATATGGCGCTAATGATTGGTGTTTATTATCTGTCGTTAATAAGCTCACCATTAGTAACGCACCTACCCATATGGCTAACGCTGTGTAGAATGGCGTACTCGCTGAACCATAGTCTTTCACAGGGAATATATCTTTTTGGTCTATATCGATTGGATTAGCAATCACGTTCGCTTGTTTTTTTAAATCGTTTTTCAATAAATCTACCATTTTATCTACTGCATCATCATCTTCGATCTCATCAAATAGATCATTCGCCTTAGCAAGATCTTTTTCAACGTCTGGTAATTGATTACGTGCGAAATCTGCTAAATTGTGTAAGCCTTCTTTAGCCCGTGGTTGATTCGCATCTAAAATATCTACTAATTGATCATAACGATTAAATAGTGTAGGTATTGTATTATTTACCGTCGCTGTTGTATCAGACAACTGCTGTTCTAAACCTGGCAAATCATTTTCGATAAATGACGCGGCGTTCGCAACACTTTGTTCAAATTGCGGGTAAGCATTTTGTGCAATTTCCATTGCATCCATATAACTTTGTTCAATAACTGGCAGTGCACTTTGAATCGTTTCTATTCTATCTTTGCCAGCAGTTAAAATACTTTCTCCAGAATTTATCACTTGATCTATCGTATTTAATTTCGATTGAACTGTTGATAGTCTCGTATCACCCTCGTTTAATACGGACATTATATCGTTAGATATGTTGAGCAATCTTTGGTTTAATTCGGTTTTAATATAGTGCCTTAAATCATCTAGGCTACTATTTACACGTGGTAGATCTTTAAGTAGTTCTACTGCTTCTGCTTTACCTGAACTTCCATTTGAAAGTGCGTCACTGAGTTGATTTTGGTTTTTAATTAAATTGTTAATCCTGTTATTTGCTGATTCTAATGTTTGAATTTCATCTGATAAATCCACGTTTTCTCTCTCTTCTAGCTCTGATAATATATCTATAAATTGCTGATTAGATTTGCTTGTGACTTCGAGCCTAGATTTAATATGATCTAACGTTTTTTGGAAATCTTTAGGTTTATCTGTAGATAAAATTCCATACGTAACATTTTTCAATGCTTCTATGTCTTCTTGGCTACTTTCAGCTTGTTTATCGGTGTAATTAGATAGCGATAATAGCGATTCTGATAAGGAAGATGTCATTGCACTGACATCTTTACTACTTACCGTTGTTTCATTCTGATCGTTTTCATTATTGTCGCTTTGATTGTTACTTATTTGCGAAGTTTTAATATTTGAATAACGATCTGATACCGTAGTACTTTGTTGCTCAGTTTGCATATTGTTTTGTAATCGATTATTAACATTTTGATTTGCATCTTGCGCATTATCAACGACTTCTTGATAGCTTTCAACACGTTGCTGAATCGCAGGTAAATAACCTTGTGCATCATTCAGCCCTTGTAAGCCTGCATCTACTCCAGCACTTGCAATGTCAACGCCACGATTTATTTTTGGAAAGGCTTCTGGCACATCGTTAGAGGCAACATTAAGCGCATTTTCAATATTTGGCATGTAATCATTTAATGCTAATATCAATTTGGCGCGCTCATTTAATGCAGGTATTGCAGCATTAACTTGATTTAACTTATCTGCCGCATCTATAACTTCGCCTTTATAGTCACCTAGTTCTCTAAATCGATCAGCGTAATCGTCAATTTGATCTTGGTTTTCATCTAAGTATATAAGCGTATCTGCAAAATCGTTAATTTTTGGCATAGCCTCATTAGCTTTAGAGACTGCGCCTTCAATTTTATTGATTGTTGGAATTTCTTCCTCAAGTTTCACACCTAGTCGGTTTGCTTCATCTAATAGCGCTTGTGTCACCGTTTCATTAAACTGTTCATTTGCTTTTTGGACAATAGCACTCGTACCAGCATCGGTCATTTTCGGTGCAATGGCATTAAGTTTTTGGTTTACTTTATATTCTACATCGGCTTGTTGCGGGTCTTTTCGAAGTGTGCCAGTAATTTGGTGTGTAAACTTATCTGGTATGTAAATGGCAGCATAGTACTCTCCCATCTTCAAATCATGATCAGCTTTTTTCCGGCTTACAAATTGCCAATCAAAGTTATCGTCTTTCTTTAAGGTATCGGTAATTTGATTACCCACATTCACCTTTTTATCTTTTACTGTATCTCCCTTATCCTCATTCACAACGGCAACTTTAATATTTTTAGTATTACCATATGGATCCCATGTCGCTTCCAAGTTAAACCAAGCATAAAATGAAGGAAGCAATGCTAAACCGCCTAAAATGACTAAAACACCAGGCGTCTTAGCAATCTTTTTTAAATCCATAAAAAATAATTTTATTGCGTTTTTCATTTATACACCTCTGAAACTGTATCTATTTATCTATTCTTATATTAATTCAAATTACTATTTGTTTATTACATATAAATTGATATACTGAATGCATTAATACAATTTATTCAATTTATGGTTGATAGGCATCAACTAAATGCGAGACTGTTTCTAGTGTACCAAGACAAACGCTAGTTTGTACATAGTAAATAATATATTTTAGAAAAGAGGTATTTTCATGAAGCAACAAAAATTATTAGTCTGCTTGCTTTCAACTTCTTTACTTATTCCATCATTCCCTATCAACGATGTTAATGCCGAAACGTCAGAAAAAAGCACGACGGCTTCCCAATCAAATGATGCGCATAAGGATAAAGAGCAGGATAAGGAACAATCTAAACCATCTGAATCTGATCAATCGCATTCATCTCAAAACAGTCATACTGAAAAAGAGACATCTGATGACGCAAAAGATACGTCTAATGATGATGACAATGCGAAAGATAAATCTAATGATGATAAACAAAATAGTGAACAGAAACAAAATCGTACAAATAATGAAACACCTAACGACGGTACACGTAATGCCAGTCATAAAAACGGTAGACATACATCTTCTGACAAAGTTACGCCCAATTCAACTGAAAATACATGGGACGTATCCGCATCTGATTACCGTTCAAATCTATTAGATATGTTTAAACCAGCGCCTTTGAAGCGTGATAATCACAGTTTATCTGAATTATTAGATCAATTATTTTCTAATAATGATACAATGCGATCAAGTTCCCCTATAGAACAAAACGATGCGCAAAATGAAGATAGCAATAACCAAACAACGTATCCTACGTCGATTAATCAAACAGATCCAGAAGATACAAATACGATAGATGCTAACGGTGATGACGATGGAAATGCAGATGATCCAGAAGAAAATAATGAGGATACATCACAAGAACAAGATAATACTAACAACAACGATACCGAAGATACAACGCATCAATCAGAAAACAATGATATGGATGATGGTAGTGACTCAAATAAACTGACAGATGCTAAAAACCAACAACACGACGATACTGAATTAGATTCACAACAAAAACAATCTCATGAGAATGCAAATCGTGACGATGATAATCTAAATGACCAGCAGAATGAAACACCTAAGCGCGATAATAACGTCAAAACGGGGGACCAATCAGATTCATCATCTGACGATAAAGTATTAGAAGCAATCTTAGATGAATACAGTGAGGATGCTAAAAATAATCAAAAACAGTATGACGCTCAAAAAGAAAGTGCGTCGAATGAAGATGCTGACGATAAGAAAAGTAGCTCTGACAAACAAACATCAAACAACCAGGCCAATCCACAGTTACCTTCTAAATCACAATTAGCAAAAAAGGAGAAACCAACTCAATCATTTGAGCACGACATCAATCAATCTGATATACGATCTACTGCCGTTTTCCAACAATGGCCAAATTTATCAGACGATGATAATGCTGCAAACAACATAACCATAACTGAAAATAAAAACACACGTGATTTCATTAAAAACATCGCACAAGATGCACATGACATCGGGCAAAATGAAGACATTTACGCGTCTGTGATGATAGCTCAAGCCATATTAGAGTCAGATTCAGGCATGAGTATGCTTGCGCGTTCACCTCATTTTAATTTGTTTGGTATCAAAGGTACTTACGAAGGTAAGTCAGCTAAGTTCAACACACTTGAAGATAATGGAAACAATACATTCCAAATCTCAGCAAACTTCCGTAGTTATCCAAGTGAAAAAGAATCATTAGAAGATTATGCTACATTAATTAAACAAGGCATCGATGGTAATCAAAATATTTACAAACCGACGTGGAAAAGTGAAGCACATAGCTACCGTTCAGCGACTGCCCATTTAGCTACCACATACGCGACTGATTCACAATACGCAGACAAATTGAACAGTATTATCAAACACTATGACTTAACACAGTTAGATCATAAACAAATGCCGAATTTAGATGATTATAAAGTGAATAACGACAATGATGATTCAGATTTCAAACCATTTTCAGAAACTACAAATGATACGCCTTACCCCCACGGTCAGTGCACGTGGTATGTTTACAATCGTATGGCACAGTTCGACCAATTTGTGAGTGGAGACTTAGGTGATGCAAGAAATTGGAATAATCGCGCCGAGAGAAAAGGTTATACGGTGGCTTCAACGCCAAAAGCACACACCGCCGTTGTATTTGAGGCAGGCCAACAGGGTGCAGATGCGATGTACGGTCATGTAGCCTTTGTAGAAAAAGTTAATGATGATGGTTCTATCATTATTTCAGAGTCCAACGTTAAAGGACTCGGTGTCGTTTCTTATAGAACTATCGATGCAGATGATGCAAAGGAATTAAGTTATATTACAGGTAAAAACAATTAATTTAAAATGGCTTTTTCCGCCAAAATAAATATGCGCCATTCAAAAGTTTCACTTACAAGTGTTCACTTTGAATGGCGCATTTCACTTATATTATAGTGAACGGTCTGGCCCACGTTCCATATATTTATAATTTACGATTCTTTTGATTTTTTACGCTTAGCAAACCATATGAGTCCGCCACCTACAGCTAGCAATACAACGCCAAATAGGATGGTTGATTTTTTAGCTACGGTGCCTGCATCAGGTAAAGAGAAATTACCCTCATCATCGAACAAACCACTTAAAAAACCTTCTGATCCACCCAGAGACAAAGCGCGGCCAGGTGAAGGGTTAGGTATATCTCGGACGCCATCTAATATATTGTGGCCACTGAGTAAACCGCTTAATAAACTTGGCGTTTCAAAGCGTTGTACATCGTTACCTAATGTCGGTGTTTCTATATCTTTGTCTAACAAACTGCCACTCAATGTATTCGAAAGAGTTGGTGTATGTTTTAATGGTTCGAATATACCATGTATATTCTCTTTAAATTGACTTATATCTTTATCTACCTTTAATAAATCATTCAACTGCTGATCAACGCCAGATTTCATTAAGTCAACTAAGTTATGCTTAGCGTCTTCTTTTTTAGCAATAACATCAGCAAGCGCTTTAGCTTTCGCATCATTTAATTGAGTAGCCAACATCGTTTCTAAAGCTTTACGTTTATTTTGAGATTGGTCTAATATCTGTTCTAAAATATCATCACTTGTAACATTGTCGCCGAAATAATGTTTCATTAATGCTACAATTTGATCATTAGTGGGATTGTCATGCATGATTTTTTCAGCGATTTCGGATGCATCCGTATGGTCTAATTGTGTTGATAATATGGTTTTAATTAACGCTTCTTTATCAGTTGTTTCATTAAACATAGATTGTAAAATATCATCACTCGTAGTCGTAGATAAGTCATCTAACTGGCTAATCACTTGACTTGCAATTTGTTGGTCTGTTTTACCATCTGTATCTATGCGTTCCAATATAGATTGGGCACGTTTTTCGTCAAATGTATCGTTAACAATATTCTTAACAGCTTGTTCTTTATTATCTACAGATTTTAAATGATTCAATACAATATCATCTTGTTCTTTTAAACTTTGCTCTGTTTGCTTTATTTCTGCCTTCAATTTCTCTTTATTTTCAGCCGATATTGAATCTCGCTCAGAAAGCTTAGATTCTAATGTTTGTAGATTCGCAGCTTTATTTTCGACATAATCATCTAAATGATCTTTTGCTTGGGAATGGCTTGTCATCACTTTATCAATATCTTTTTTTATTGCCTCTAATTGTGGCGTTGGGTTATGCTCAGCATAAGACGTATTTTTTAATACACCACTGTTTGGGTCGTTCCCTTCAACAGTGTTGTTATCCTTTTCTGAGATTGTAGTTGGATTGCCTTCCTCTTCACTATCTTTGGCCTCCTGTGATACTTTAGGGCGATCGTTTAGTTTACCCCCGTCAACTTTATTAGACAAGGTAACCACATCATCAACCAATTGGTCTATGTTTTGTTTTGTATCTTTGCTAGGTGTACGCACATCAGACGTTTGCGCTTGACTATTATCTTGGTTTATTAGGGCTTTATTGTCTGTTGGTTCACTATGAGTAAAATTTTCTTTATTAGCAATTGGTTGTTTTCGGTCATCTAGCGCATACTCGACATTTTCCTTGCCTTCAGATGACGTATGTTTATTTTCCTCTTCTATAGTAGCATCATCTTGCCCTTCGTCTTTAGCAGATGCTTTATTTTCTTTATGTTCTTTGATGATTTCATTGTTATCATTTTTGACTTTTTTCAATATTTCTTTAACTTCTTCTATACTTTTAGCATCCGTCATGTCTTGAATAGCAGCTTGCTTTTGACTGCCTTTAATATGCTTTAATTTTTCAATTTTTTCTTTACCTGCTTGAATGTGTTTTTCTAATGATTGTGCGTTATCCAAATGTGTTTCAATGTTCAAATCAGTCTTATCTTTTGCCTCTGCTGATGATACTGGGGTCAAACCATATCCAATTAAAGTAGTACTCATAATAAGTGCGATACTGGATAATTTAAATTGATGATTTAATCTGGCTTTATTATTTAAATGATGATTGCTTATCTGTTTCATTAAATTCACCTTTTCCCTAGTTATTCTCCCCCATTATATCGGTTATATCATTTTATTCAAAGGGCAATATCATCTTGATTGATTTTATTAATAAAATCACTTTCCAAAAACCATTATTTGTTAATATTCTCGTTTAATAATTATATAAATTATATTCCTTTCTTGTGTCTATTAATGTTTTAGTGATATCGTTTTATATTTACACTTTCAATACCATCTTTGAGCACAAGCTTTAATGGTTTCAATCATTGCTATTTCTGATGATGACAATGTTTTAGATTGATGATAGACCAAAAATGTCGCAATGCCTTTGTTATTTACATCTACTGCTTCTCCAGTAAATTGTTTACGCTCCAACTCTTTTTTTATTGAAAAATATGGGAAAATTGAAATACCTAATCCGTGTTCTACACATTGTTTAATCGCTTCAATGCTTTGAAATTCAAAGCTATCTTGTACGTCCCAAGAATTAATTTTAAAGTATTCTTTCAGCATTGGCTGATAACTGCAAAATTGGTCTGAGTATAACGCTGTATTTAAATTTTGCTTGCTATTACTATAAGCTAAAATCATTCTTTCAGTATTTAATTTTTCAATATAAAAAAGTTTATTTTGCCAATTTTCATTTTCTAATATAAGCGCTAAATCTATAACACCTTTTTGAAGGTGTGCTTTAATATCATTAGGTGCTACAGATTTCAAAGAAATTTGGACTTTAGGATAATTTTTTTTATACATTTCTAAAATTTCTGGTATTCTACATATCATTAAAGATTCAGATATACCTATAGTTAGTCGGCCTTTTGGTGCATCATCTAAATCCTCAATTTGATAGTAGATTTGTAGTAATTGCTTCACATAAGGTAATAATTTCTCACCATAATGAGTGAGCGTGACATGATTACCTAAGCGATTAAATAATTCGTGTTCAAGTTCTTCTTCTAAATTTTTTATATGTGTGGTTATAGTAGATTGAGCATAATCTAGTTGCTCCGCTGCTTCTTTAAAACCGCCATGTTCTACAATACATTTAAAAGTGATTAATTGACGAAATTCCATTTGTGTTCCTCCTTCAAAAATATTGAACAGATGATTCAATGATTTCAATTTTACTAAACTCATGACTAAAGTTAAAATGGATTTATTGAATTTATTAGAGGAGGTCAAGAACTGAATGTTTTTTCAACCATTAGATATTTTAAATGTTAAAAACAGAATAACTCTCGCACCTATGACACGTATTAGCGCCACATTAAACGGCATCCCTACATCTGAGATGTTGAATTATTATCGTTCTTTTGCTGAAGGTGGCTTTGGCTTAATAATTACTGAAGGTCTTTTTATAGATGAAACACATAGCCCTGGGTACCAACACCAACCTGGTCTTGTAACTCAAACCCAAATCGATGCTTGGAAAAATATCGTGGATGCAACACATAAAAACGGCTCTAAAATGATTGCTCAACTTATGCATGCTGGCGCGCTCGTACATGGTAACGCATTTGGTTATACGTCTGTCGGACCTTCTTCAATTGTGCCTAAAGGAGAAAAAAGCCCAATGTATAATGGCGAAGGTAAATATCCAACGCCTGAAGCTTTATCTGTTGATGGTATAAAGGATGTTGTACAAAGTTTTGTGAAAACTGCTAAAAATGCTCAATGTGCAGGATTTGATGGTATTGAAATCCACGCTGCAAATGGATATTTATTAGATCAATTTTTAACTACGTATACCAATCAAAGAAATGATGATTATGGCGGTTCATTAGAAAATAGAATCAGAATGATATTAGAAGTTATTACAGCTATTAAGTCAGAAGTCTCATCGGATTTTATCGTGGGTATCCGTATTTCTCAAAGTAAGGTAAATGATTTTGACTACAAATGGGAAGGTGGCGAAAAGGATGCTCAAGTTATTTTTGAAAATCTAGCTGACTCCGGCATTGATTATATCCATACAACAGAGTATAAAGCTTGGCAACCTGCTTTCAATGATAATACACTTTCGTTAGCTGCTCTCGCTAAACGTCATACTGATGTTCCCATTATTGCAAATGGGCATTTAGAGGATATTGAAACGGCCATAAGCATGCTTAAAAATAAAGAAGCTGATTTAATTGCGCTTGGTAAAGCTGCTTTAGCCAATCATACTTTGCCTCAAAAAATACATGCAAATCAATCTTTAAATGAGTTCAATCCAGATAAAGTTTTAAACCCTGACGCAACGCTTAAAGATTTTGAATTAAAATAATTTATTAATTATATGAAATTTTTCCAGTTTTAATATGGCATTTTTCATTGGTAAAAATTATTGCCATATAAGTTTGTTAAGTTTAATAAAGCGTGTTTTTTGAAGCGTTATCGACAGAAAGCGTTCAGTGTGCCGACCAAATTTTAACTCGTGATAATAAGCTATATTATACGCAAAGACAGTGAACTCACGTTATTAGTTAAACAACTATATATTTAATCAATTACAATATAAAGCCAGAGATATATTAGTTCTTTTTATCTCTGGCTTTTATAATTTAAGTGTCAAAAAAATTGATATAAATTAAAACGATACATAGTTAAATTTTAATACATTTCATTTTCATCCTATTTAATGATCTAGTCCCCACTCACATATGGTTTCTAAAATTGGGATTAAAGATTTGCCCTTTTCTGAAAGTGAATATTCTACTTTAGGTGGTATTTGTGGGTATTCTGTTCTAATTATAATGTCGTTTGCTTCCAATTCTTTTAACTGTGTACTTAATGTTTTATAAGTTATAGTACCTATCATTCTTTTCAGCGCGTTAAATCGAACCTTTTCATTTTCAGCTATTAAATAGAGAATTACCATTTTCCATTTACCACCGATAATAGACATTGTATAACCAAAAGGCGTATCGTCAATATTTTTTACTTTCCCATGAAATGCTTGCATACTCATTAAATCACCACCCATATACATTATTTTAACACTAAAGAAGGTTGAAACATAAATCATGTTTCAACCTTAAATATCGTATTAGCAGTAAACAATAAAAATGCAAATATACTTATATCCAACTTTTAAATAGACATTGATACAATAACTTCAGCTTTTGTATTCTTTTTTCCTACACATACTTGATGGATTGGAGTGAAGAAATCATTTTATAAAAATATGATTTCTATCCCTTCCTCTTTAGTTACTCATTTTTTAACAACGGTAATTTGCTCAATAGATGACGTAACGCGTTAGCATCCCAAGGCATATGTTCTATAATACCTAAACCAACGACACTGGTATGCTTAGAAACATCGTCAATGAGCCTGCCAATTTGCCCCAAATTCATTTCACCTTCAGCCCAGTTGATAGAAATTGGTTCTGGACTGGCAAAAATCTGGGAACGGAATCGGTTTGGATCCAATATATCGACATCAAAGTGAACGATTAAATGTCTAATACTGTTATCATTTATCCATTTTATAACAATATCACTATCTCCTTCAAAATCTTCAGGATATGCTACTTGGATGCCTAATGCTTCAATCCGTTCAGCCTCATAATCTTTTGGCTTAATACCAGCTAACATAACATTTTGAGGTTTCAATGGCATTTTCACTTTGTCAGCAAATGCTTGATCTCCTTCTCCTAACAAATTACCTAATACCATTGTATTGGCATTTTCCATTTCTTTCGGGGATGAAATATCCCCATGCGAGTCTATCCATAACACACCGACATCCCCACCATAACGTTCATTAAGATAAGCATAAGGTGCTTGTCCAACTAAACAGTCACCACCAAATATTACAATATTATCTGGTTGATGTTGCTCTATTAAATGTTCTGCTGATTGCAATTGTTTTAATAGTGCCTGACGTGCAACTACACCTTCCTCAGTTTTTAATAATTCAGGGTCTGATTCTATAGGTACCTCTACTAAAGGGTCATCGCTTTTTGGCGCTAACCACGATAAGAGTTCTGCTCCTAAAGCATATCCTGCCTCATTATTTCCACCTTGCCACTGTGGCATCAACATACGTAAAGTACTATTAGCCATTGTTCTTTCTCCCCTTTTCATATTTCGTTATTGATTATCTTAACCTACCTTTATTATATTACTCATATAATTTGATGTAAGTATGCACTTTTATGCCACCTACTATCTTAAATGATAGTAGACCCATTTTGAGTTATTCGCTTTTTTAAAATTGAATAGGAAAAAGCGTTCAATTATGTCTATCTAACAATATTGAACGCTTTAAGTATATGAATGCATATGTGCTATTTAATTTTTAGATTTTATATAATGAATTTCCGTTCAAATCTATAATTTATAGGGTACCTTAAACACGAACGTAATCTTTCTTTCCAAATAATGTTACAAGTAATAATATTATAGTTGAAAGCGGCAGTCCAATTAAGATTGGATGGAGGCCAAACGGATGACCAAGCAATTGCCAAACGACTGCCGATATCAGTCCACTCCACATTGATATATTACCTGCCATTTTTGAAGGTTTTTGCCAAAACAATCCAAAAACTACAGGCGCTAGCAAACCTGACACGGACATCGCAGTGCCTGTGACCATAAGATCTACTAACCCAGGAATCATGAGGGACAACACTAAAGCAATCACAGATACGATTAAAACCGAGATTTTGCTATATAATAGCATTTTCGTTTGACTAAAACTTTTAACGTTTGGTTTTATAATATCGTTAGCAATCGATGAAGCACCTGCAATAAAGAAGGAATCAGCACTTGAAATGACTGCTGCTAATAATACTATAATCATGATTACGACTACAGGAAATGGAAATACTTCTTGAATAACATGATAATAGACCAATGGTGTTTCAGTTATATTTAAATTCAAACCAAACTTACTATATACACCAATAAATACAGTCATGGCGCCTAATAACACAGCTATAATCATCGAAATCCAGTAACCATTTCTTGCCGTTTTCAAATTTTTGGCCACCCAAATACGTTGCCAAACATCTTGTCTTATAAATTGATAAAACGCTAATGTTAAAAGATAGATTAAAATTTCATTAGGCGTAATATTAAGAAAATCTAACATTTGATTTTGGTTACTATTTTGAGCGTTGGCTTGAATACTACTCCAACTTCCTGAATAATAAATCACCACAAAAAATAACACTACAATACCAACCGTAAGTATGAGACCTTGAACAACATCTTGCCAAACGACCGCTTTTAAGCCGCCCAAATACGTTTTTATCGTTAGCAAAATCCATCCTATTATAATTCCAGTTGTCATATTTAGTCCCGTCGTTAAATTTAAAATAGAAGCAATCGCAACAAACTGCATGCCTGTCATCGCACAATAAGCAAAAAGGAAACTAAGCACCGTAGGGATACGTGCTGATTCCCCGTAGCGAAGTGCCGTATAGTCACCGATTGTTACCATATTATGTTGTTCTCCTAATAGCCTGATGCGTTTCAAGAAAAATACAGCAAGGACAATAACCGCACTTATCATAGTGATATGAATCCACTGTTGTCCCATACCTAATGTATATCCATTTTCCATATAGCCTAATAACGTAGCTCCTCCGACGCCCGTGCTAACGAATGTTAAAATCAATGGAATAATGGAGACAGTCCTGCTCGCCATATTATAGTCATCATACGTTTTAATTTTTCTTTTTATGTATAAAGACATGAGCATTAAAAAAATAAAATAAACCGTGATAATTAAACCTAAAGTAAATTGTTCACTACTATTAAACACTACAATTTCACCTCATAAATATATTACAATAGTTAAACCTATTGTTACTTTTACTTAAATTAAACTTTACTTAAATCTGTATGATTAAAGTCGCCTTTATACTATTGAACTTTTCTTTAAAAAAGTCAACATCATGTATTCTAAATTTTAAAAATACTCTAATTTTATTTATTAATAATTTAATATTCACAGATATTATATTGAGTAGAAATACCTTTACTAATGTTAATTTATGAAAATATGCATACAAAATTTTAACCGCCAACAATGTAATTTTAATTGTTGGCGGCTTGTTGTATAAGGTTCTTTTCCTAGATTACTACACGTTGAATTAATTTTTGAAAGGCTTACATCGCATGATATCGTTACTTAATGCTTCACCTATATTGAAATTAAGTTTTCTCATATTATAAATCGCCTGTAAGGAATTGGGCTTTACCATTGAAAAAACTCCAGTCTTCATCCGTATTTTCAACGAGACTAATCATTATATCTTCT
The DNA here is from genome assembly GCF_017892065.1 of Staphylococcus sp. GDY8P120P. NCBI lineage: Bacteria > Bacillati > Bacillota > Bacilli > Caryophanales > Staphylococcaceae > Staphylococcus > Staphylococcus sp. GDY8P120P. The sequence continues at coordinate 37,005 of NZ_JAESKI010000021.1, forward strand.
TTACGTATATTTAATGATTCATTTAATGCTTCTGCTAACTTTTTATAAAACTCAATTTTTTGATTCTTTGTTCTAGGCCTTGTAATTATAGTAAATACAATCACATGTTCCGTTCTAGAAACACCTAAACCTGTATCTAGTACTTGCATTTCATAATCCTCATGTTGGTTAACAATCTGATATCTGTCACCAATTGGCGCTTGAAATGCGTCTAACATTACATCATAAGTGATATCTAAAATACGTTTAATTTCTTCCTTTTCTCTACCTTTAATCATATCTAATTTTATTAGTGGCATATGCATTCTCCTTTAAAATAATTCGTCTATCTATTTATCTGTATATGCAATTTTCAATACAATGATTACTGCAATAAACATTCCTATAAATCCGTACAACCATATTGTTAGCATTTCATTAACAAACATTAATTATTACCTTCTTCTATAGCATATTTTTTATTATCTTTAACCTTAATTACAAATGAAGCAATTGTAATCGTTGCTATACCTATAAATGTTGCTACTGCACCTGCTGACATAGTACTTGGGATAATCCCTCCAAAATAAATAATTAAGTACGAACCTAAGCCTACAAACATAGACATTTCTGCAGCTCTAGCTGGCGCTTTATGCTTGGCATAAATAGCATGTAAAATAGGCCCTAAAGTTCCGGCAGCAATACCCGATATACCGATCCACATAATATCACTCATGTGTTTTGGAGGTTGTAATACTAATAAAAATGATAACAAACCGACAACAGGCACACTGATTTTACTAATTTGAAATGCAATTTTATTGGCTTTTGCCTCACTAACGTTAACAATTTTTCTTTTAACCAAAAATTTCAAAAAGATATCGTTCGCGAAAACTGTGGAAATAGATACAAATAAGCCATCTGTTGTTGACATAGCTGCTGCCAATATAACCACGCCAAAAAGTGCTACAATCACTGCTGGGAAAGCCCAAATAATATATTCAAGAAGCGCTAAATCTGAAGTTTCAATACTATTACCAAGTGCTACACGACTGAATACGCCCCCGAACAATACTAATAAGCAAAGACCGGTCACAATAACATACGTGTTGATCATTTTTCCTAAGTCTTTTTCATTTTTAAGACCTAATATCTTATTAAATAAATGAGGCGCAGAAGCAAACGCCCATTGTATGATGATAGCACCTAAAACCATGCTAAAAGAGTTAAAATGTACAGAGTCTGGATTAAACACTTTAACTAAATTTTCATTTTGATTACCTAGATTATGAACGATACCAGAGAACGTACTTGTAATACTTCCTTTCCAAAAGATGACAACACCAGAAACAAAGACCACTACACCTGCAATTGCCATAATGATAACTTGTATAGCATCCGTATAAATATCAGCAAGCGCGCCTCCAACGTAAACGTACAATACAACGATAACTGCGATAAAAACAAGTCCACCAAAGTATGACATACCCAGTAAATATTCAAAAATCCTTGCGCCTGCAACAAACTGACTAGCGATATAGAAAATATTAAATAGTAAGATAATACCCGTACCTACACGTAAAATATCACTATTATAGAAGTCCCCCAACCAATCTGGAAGCGATAAAGATTTTTGCTTTGTATTCAATTTTCGTACTTTTTTAGCGACCATTAACACACCTGTGGGTCCACCGATAAACATGGCTAAAAATAGCCATAAGTTATTTAGTCCCCATTCATAAGACCAACCAGGATAACCTAAAAAAGTTGCTGCACTTAAATAAGTTGCTGCAAATGATAATCCGAGTACTCTAGGGCCAATAGCGCCGCCCCCAGTTGCAAAGTCAGCAATATTTTTCATTTTACGAGCGCTCACATAACCAACAGCAATCATGACTACCATAAATAATATAAAACCTATCCATGTGTAAAGAGAAATTGCATCCATTCGCTTTTACTCCTTTTTTAATTTATATGTGCATTTTTATTATTTTTTGCTGGATGATTTTCTTTTATTGTTTTATGACCTTTGCCAAACATATGCTCACGAAGTGTGCTTCCTTCATACTCTGTTCTATATAAACCTCTCTTTTGTAATTCAGGAATAACCTCATCAACAAACTCTTCAAATGTGCCCGGAGAATAACTCTGAGCGATATTAAAGCCAGCCGCTCCACCCTCAATCGCCCATGTTTCAAATTGATTTGCTACTTGTTCTTTCGTTCCTATAAATTTAACCGTGCCATTTCCAAGTCCGTGGTTTTTCACAGCTTCTCTTAAGGTCCATTTATAGTTTGGGTCTTTAGTATAAATATTAAGATTACCTTGCATGGCTTCGGTCTCAATGTCTTCTATATACTGGTCTGGGTCATATTCAGAAAAATCAATGCCTGTGTGGCCACTTAATAATGAAGCTGAGCCTTCGTAACTGATGTGTTCTGTTAATGCTCTATATTTTTGATAGGCTTTTTCTTCAGTTTCTCCAATAATAGGAAGCACCATAGGAAAAACCAAAAGATCTTCCTTATTTCTTCCGTATTTTTCTGCTCTTGTGTGTATATCATTGACATAGTTTTTTAATGATTCTAATGAAGTATGTTTTGTGAAAACCGCTTCTGCATGTTTAGCTGCAAATGTTTTACCTTTTTCTGAAGCGCCTGCTTGAAATAATACGGGCGTTCTTTGTGGAGACGGTTCAACCAAATGAGGCCCAGGAACACTAAAAAATTCACCTTCATGGTTAATTTTATGTACCTTGTTAGCATATGCATATATATCACTTTCTTTATCATTAACAACTGAGCCATCTTCCCAACTATCTTCCCAAAGTTTATAAACAACCTGGAGGAATTCATCTGCTCTATTGTACCTTAAGTCTTTTGGCAACCTTTCTTTAAGACCTAAATTAATGGCTTCACTTTCTAAGTAAGAAGTTACAACATTCCAACCTAATCGCCCATTTGTTAAGTGGTCTAATGTAGATAATTGTCTAGCTAAACTATAAGGTTTCGCATATGTGGTAGATATTGTTGGCGCAAATCCAATATGTTTTGTAACGGCAGCCATAGCAGAAATAATAGGTATTGGATCATGCGCAGGCAGCTGAACTGCATGTCTAATTGCAGCATCACTCGATCCATTATAAACACTATACGTTCCTAATACGTCTGCAATAAATATAGAATCAAATTTGCCTCTTTCTAATGTTTGTGCAATATCTGTCCAATAATCTAATTGATTATGATTCGCGCCTTGATCTTTTTCATGTTTCCATAATCCAGATGAATGTGGAGACGGAGAGTTTTGCACGAATCCGTTAAAATGTATCTGCTTGTTTGGCATATGTTATTCCTCCTATATTGTAGTTGTTTTTATCATTTATACTCATTGTTGAGGGGATATAAAGATCAGGAATGACTTTATTCATTTTCTATAACAAATTTTTAATAAATAGAATTTTCTGAAAATATCTATGCTAGTTAATATAGCTAAAATTATATACGACGTCAATATTAAAATTATAATTTCTATAAGAATAGTCGGGTTTTATGGTATATGACTTTTATTTTAATAACAGATAATGAAAGTTAATAAGCGCATCATACTTACTGAAGCGATGCCCATTACAGGAAGTGATTCCTTGGTTGATAGCAACCATATATAAACATTAAAATTCGTGAAAATAAATTTTTAATTTGAAATGATGAGCGCCCGCTTTTATAAAAATTTTTAGCTATTAAAAAGGAGGGACCGCAATACGGCCCCTCCTTTTAATTGTATTTATCACAATAAACACCCATATTAAATTTATCTAGATATACATATGTGTGGTATAAGTTTTGGTCATTTTAATATAAGCCTTTAAGTTCATTGCTTGTATCAATAAATATATTTTTAACTTGTTGATAATTACTCAATGCTTCTTTATATGTTTCACGCCCGATTCCTGATTTTTTATAACCACCAAATGGTGCACCTTCAGGCACTTGGTTATACGTATTAATCCAGATTCGACCTGTTTTTACAGCTTTCGCAATATTTAATGCACGGTTAATATTTTGTGAAAACACGCCTCCTGCTAGACCGTATTCAGAATCGTTAGCGATTTTAATTGCTTCTTGGTCGTCTTTCACTTTGATAATCGTTAACACTGGTCCAAATATTTCTTCTTGTGCCAATTTATGATCATTATCGTTAACTGCTATTAATGTCGGTTCTAAGAAATAACCTTTATCTAAACCATTACGCGTTATACGTTTACCGCCAGTTAAAATGTCAGCGTTAGATTTTTCTGCATAGTCAATATAAGACTGGATTTTTTCCAATTGCTCTTGGCTCGTTTGACTGCCCATTTGCGTATTTTCATCTAATGGGTCGCCAACCTTAATATTTGAAAATGCTTCTTTCAGTCTTGAAATTAATTCATCATAGATGCCTTCTTGGACGAGTAAGCGTGATCCAGCACTACATACTTCTCCTTGGTTAAATAAAATGCCTAGTTGTATACCTTCAACCGCTAAATCTAAGTTTGCGTCATCCAGAATCATGTTGGCACTCTTACCACCGAGTTCTAACGTTGCAGGAACAATACGTTTTGCCCCAGCTTCAGCTACTTGATATCCCACATTGGTTGAGCCAGTAAATGATAATTTATCCACACCTTCATGGTTGAAAATGGCATTTCCTGATTCTGAACCTTTACCCGTTACGATATTAACGACGCCTTTAGGTAAAATCTCTTGGAAAATCTTACCTACCGCTAATAAGCTTAAAGGTGTAGAGGAAGACGGTTGAATCACAATTGTATTACCTGCTGCAATAGCCGGCGCAATCTTCCACGCTGCTAATAACATTGGGAAGTTCCAAGCTACAACGGCGCCTACCACACCTATAGGTTCATGACGTACAATACTCATTGTATCTTTATCAATATCATTAACTGAACCTTCATGTGTCTCGATAACGCTTGCAAAGTAATTAAAATGTTTTGCAGCATACGGTATATCAATGCCTGCCGTTTCACGAATCGGTTTACCGTTATTTAACGTTTCAATCGTAGCAATTTTGTCTTTATTTTCCATTATTTTATCGCTAATTTTTCTTAATAAATTAGCGCGTTCTGTTTTAGATGTTAAACGCCAAGATTCAAATGCTTCCTGTGCTGCTGCCACAGCTTTATCTATGTCTGCGTCATTAGCTTTTGCAATACTTGATAGTGTTTCCCCTGTGGCTGGATTTACAGCTTCCAACGTTTCACCACTGTCACTATTAACAAACTCGCCATTTATAAATAAACCATAAGTCTCATCAATATAATCTTTACTATTTACTGTCATTAAAATCTCTCCTTTGTTTAAATGCTTTTTGCAGTAATACTTATTTAGATTACTATGATACTAATGATATCATATTATTATAACTTAAAAGAAAGCGCTTATTAAATTTTTAAATTCTTAATTATTTTGGTTTGCAAAAGCTTTAGCAATTTCATTGAGTTTTGCTGGTGCATCGTGTACATCCATATGAACTTCTACAAAGTGCATAATATTCGGAGTGTCATCAATATCTTTTAATGTTTTTTCTAATTCAATACTTGTTGTTACATTGTGTATTTTGACATCATCTTCTTTCATACCAAATACAAATGGTAACATTTTATAATCCCACATATTTATATCATTGTATGATGCTGTTTCGCCATGAATTTTACGCTCAACAGTGTAACCATCATTATTCACTACAAATATAACTGGTTTTAAGCCTTCACGAATCATTGTTGATAACGCTTGAACCGTTAATTGTAACGAGCCATCACCAATTAACAACAAATTTCGGCGTTGTTTATCTGCAATTTGTGTACCGAGCGTTGCAGGCATTGTGTAACCAATTGATCCCCACAACGGTTGACCAATAAATTTATTTTCTTTATACAAGGTTAAATCGTACGCACCAAAGAAAGATGTACCTTGCTCTGCAAGAATGATGTCCTTGGGTTTTATAAAACTTTGCATTAATTTGAAATAAGTTGATTGTGTTAATGGATGATCAATTAATTCAATTTCTTTATGTTCGGAAACGTGATAATGTGGATAATTTACATCACTGACATAATCCATTTCTAACAACCCTTCTAAGAGGTCTGTCAGTCTCACCTCTTCTGCATGTAATGCATCCACTTTGAAATTGTGATGGTTAATCATAATCACATCATCTAAATTAAATTGATATGAGAAACCTGCCGTTGCAGAGTCTGTGAGTTTAGCGCCAATATTTAAAATAACATCACTACCATTTACATATGATTTGATTGGCTCGTCTGAAATCTCACCATCATATATGCCCATATAGTAATCATTTTGTTCGTTAAACGCACCTTTACCAAGGGATAATTGTGCGACTGGAATGTGCGTTTGATTAACAAATTGTTCAAGTGCTTCATGTAAATCAAAACTATTAATTTCATGTCCTGCAATAATTAATGGCTGTTTTGCAGTTTTCAATTTATCTTCTATTCTTTTAATATAGCTAGAAACATCTTGTTTTTCCGGCGTTACATAACAGTACGGCTTTTCTACTTCAATCTTTTGGGCTGCAACATCAATAGGTAGATGCATATGAACCGGGCGTTTTTCATTTAATGCTGCATCAATTAATCGTGGTATTTCAACTTGTGCATTTTCAGGTGTAATATATCCTTGGGCTGTTGTAATGTGTTTGTACATTTTACGATAATCGTCGAAAGTGCCTTCACCCAATGAATGGTGCACATATTTACCAGCTTTTTCGACTTCGCGAGTCGGTGCACCTGTAATTGCTATGACAGGCACACGCTCCGCATAAGCTCCTGCTATACCATTTACAGCGCTGAGTTCACCTACACCAAATGTTGTAACCATAGCGCTAATACCTTTCATTCTTGCGTAACCGTCTGCAGCATAACTCGCATTTAATTCATTTGTATTACCTACCCAATCCATGTCATCACGATGGATAATGTCATCTAAAAAGGTAAGGTTAAAATCTCCAGGTACTCCAAAAACTTTATCAACGCCTACAGCACTAATCGCGTCCATTAAATATTGTCCTACGCGTTTTTGCATTAATCATTTCCCCTTTTTCTCTTTATTTCTTACATTGCAAATATAACGCGATTAATAATAAAGGTCAACAATGTTGACTTAATTATCGTGAATTTTCCTTTTCAAATAAAAAAACATAGTGACGCCCCACTATGTTTTAAAAATTAATTTTATTTATTTTTTTACATCATCTTTTAGATATTTTACTTCCTGAAATCCTGTACGATAAGAAGCAAATGCTTCCATAATTGCATACCAATCATTACCAACTTTTTTTTGAATATCTCTAAACAAATCGTTTTGTGCTTTATTTAATTCATGAACTAATTTCGTACCTTTTTCTGTAGGATAGAGTGCTTTAACACGCTTATCCGCTTCGGTTTGTTTTTCGATAATAAATGCTTCATCCTTCAATTTTTTCAATGTTGCATGGCTACCTTGTTTAGAAATTTCCATACTTTTCAAGAGATCTTTAATTGTAATACCCGGCGCTTTTTCGATAAAAAATAAAAATCTATGGTGTTGTCTATTCAAACCATATTCTTCGATTATTTCATCTGCTGTATTTACAAAGGTTTTATATGCAAAGTAAAACAACAAATTTTCATAATCGTTATTATTTTCTTCCATAATTCACATTCCTTTTTGATTGTTATTTATCTTTTAATTATTTAAATCATAATGTAATAACTATGATTAAATGCACACGTACGATATGCGTCGCTCAGCTAATAATAGCCAAATGTGCTGATACGCTAAGATATAGCCTATAACTGTTACTGTTTTGGTCGATAAAATGATAACTGTCTATTTAGTATATGCTTAATTTTATCATAACTTATATTAACTGATAATAACTTTAAACAATCGTACATGTACGTTCAGACATCACGCCCAATCATTATACACGGCTATGATATGCTTTTTTAAATTTGAATTTCACTTATTTAGAAGGTGATTACAACTTGGATACGGCTCCCTCATTTATAAGTGACATCTTTTATAAGTTATTTCAATATCATCCGACCAATGATACTATGCTTTTGCATATCATATGAGTGTTTTTACGATTAAATATAAAAGGTTAAGTGAACCATTATTTCTCTTAAAAAATTGTATGGAAGTTGAACAATTATAAAAGGAATGACTCATACTTAATTTCAGTAGCAGCCATCCTTTCTTTGTGCAATTGTGGTGATTTATAAAAAGCAACCAACTCTAGCGTTTTTCATATCAACTTTACGTTATATCAATACTTTCTCTCCATTTTTCGCATGATGCTTAACCGCTCCTGCTACCTCATGAGCAACATGTGGATTTAATGCATGTGGAATGACAAAATCCGGTGTTAGTTGCTCCTCCCCTATGGTGTCAGCAATTGCCTTAGCCGCCGCTATTTTCATATCTGTGGTGATTTCATTTGCATGTGCGTCTAACACACCTCTAAAAATACCAGGAAAAGCTAATAAATTATTGATTTGGTTCGGGTAATCTGAACGCCCTGTACCAACAATAGCCGCACCAGCTCCAACTGCTTCTTCTGGGTATATTTCTGGCGTTGGATTTGCTAATGCAAAAATAATCGGATTATCATTCATCGATCTTACATGTGCTTCCGTTAAAGCTTTTGGACCTGACACACCAATAAATACATCTGCATTTTGTATAACATCATCTAATGTCCCCTTTTGGTCATCGGGGTTTGTACAACTTGCAATATTTTGTTGCGCTTTGTTCATCCATGTTTCTGCTTTGTTCAAGACGCCCTCTAGACTAACCAGCGTAATGTCTTTATACCCAGCTTCTAACAATAACTTAGCAATTGCGATACCCGCTGAACCTGCACCATTAATAATAATTTTTGCATAATCACTTTCTTTTTGAACAACTTTCAGTGCATTAATTAACGCTGCAAGTACAACGATAGCTGTGCCATGTTGATCATCATGAAACACTGGAATATCTAGCTCATCAATCAATCTTTTTTCAATTTCAAAACAACGTGGCGCAGCTATGTCTTCTAGATTAATCCCTGCAAAATTAGGCTGTAATGCTTTTATAATAGATATAATTGCTTCAGTATCTTTTGTATCTAAAGATATAGGAAATGCGTCTACATTTGCGAGTTGTTTAAATAAAATACTTTTACCTTCCATAACTGGTATAGCTGCTTTCGGACCAATGTCTCCTAATCCAAGTACAGCCGTGCCATCCGTAATTACGGCAATCATATTACCTCGTGCGGTCAATGTATTTGCTTTTGTTTCATCTTTGGTAATGGCTTTACATACTTCAGATACCCCTGGCGTATATACGACACTCAAATCTTGTTCAGTGTTAACCTCTACGCTACTTGTAATCTCTATTTTACCTGAATGTTCATGATGTAAAGTGATTGGATCTATATTTTCATTTCTCTCTGACATGTTAGTGACCCCTTATATATTTATTATGATTTAACTTAAAATTTTCAATAAAAATGTTGCTATGATAACCGTTGAAACGCCACCTATCCTTGTCGCAACTTGTGCAAATGGCATGAGCGCCATACGTTTAGACGCTGATAATATGGCTACATCCCCGGTACCGCCTAGACCACTATGACAACCTGTGACAATAGCAGCATCTACCGGGTACATTTTCATCAATTTACCTACAAAATAACCTGAAATAATCATCGTTAATACAACTGAAGCACATATCACCACGTATGCTGGCGTTACAATTTTAACAACGTCTTCTAAAGGTATGTACAACATCCCAAGACCTACCATTAATGGCCACGTCAAACTTGTAGAGACAAATTTATATAAATTATGTGCGCCATTCTCCATTTTATGAGGCATGACTTTCAAACATTTAATCAACGTTGCAAATAGAATCATAATAACTGGGCCCGGTATACCAATGAATTTTTGACCAAGTGTGCCAACAATAAAGAAACTACAAGCAATCAGCAACCCTGCTCCCATAAGTGAGAAATCAATTACTTTATCTTTTTCTTTTTTATTGTCTATACTTTCCTCAGTGCTTTCAGATTTTACTAGTTTTCCATTGCCAGAAAGTTTTGTATATTTTTCTCCTACGCGCATCATAACGCCTGCAGTAACAACTGCGAATATATTACCAATTACGGCTGCTGGAATCATTTGAGAAACGAATGATTCAGCTGAGTCTCCTAATATAGATGAATACGCAATGGATAAGGGTAGAATCCCTTCACCGATACCACCACCAATAATAGGAACAACGATATAAAATAATGTGTGTTTTATATCATAACCTAACAATAAACCAACAAATAAACCTGCAGTAACTGCTAGAACTGTTCCCGCTAGCAAAGGCACAAACATACGCGTAAATCCTTGAATTAATACTTTGCTATTCATACCTAAAATACTTCCAACTACTAAACAAGAAATATAGAAATATAAGAAGTTAGACGTCTTCATCAACGTCGTAACCGCTTCCATAGAAGTCGAATGAATCACATCCAAAAAGACTAAAATAGATGGGACAAGCAAGGCCAAAATAGCTGGCCCACCGATATCTTTTAAAATCGGTATTTTTTGGCCAAGGTCTCCTAGTAAAATACCTAAAATCATGATTACAGCAAATCCTCCAATCATGTCTGCAGGTAATGTATTATATATAGAAGCAACGAATATAATTGCAGCTAAAATTAAATAAAGTGGTAATGGCAATACACCTACTTTAATATTAATTAACTTTTTTGGTTCTGTTGCAAAGTTGAATTTATAGTATAATTTTAACAAAAAGGAGTCTTCTGTATGAACTATTTCAGATATAAACAATTTAACAAGGATGTTATCACTGTAGCCGTTGGCTACTATCTAAGATATGCATTGAGTTATCGTGATATATCTGAAATATTAAGGGAACGTGGTGTAAACGTTCATCATTCAACGGTCTACCGTTGGGTTCAAGAATATGCCCCAATTTTATATCGAATTTGGAAGAAAAAGCATAAAAAAGCTTATTACAAATGGCGTATTGATGAGACGTACATCAAAATAAAAGGAAAATGGAGCTATTTATATCGTGCCATTGATGCAGAGGGACATACATTAGATATTTGGTTGCGTAAGCAACGAGATAATCATTCAGCATATGCGTTTATCAAACGTCTCATTAAACAATTTGGTAAACCTCAAAAGGTAATTACAGATCAGTCACCTTCAACGAAGGTCGCAATGGCTAAAGTCATTAAAGCTTTTAAACTTAAACCTGACTGTCATTGTACATCGAAATATCTGAATAATCTCATTGAGCAAGATCACCGTCATATTAAAGTAAGAAAGACAAGATATCAAAGTATCAATACGGCAAAGAATACTTTAAAAGGTATTGAATGTATTTACGCTCTATATAAAAAGAACCGCAGGTCTCTTCAGATCTACGGATTTTCGCCATGCCACGAAATTAGGCATATGTTAGCCAGTTAAGGGAACAACGACATGATAAAATAGTAATTAGCTATATTTTTTTAACTTTGCAACAGAACCAAGTGCTCCCTATTGAGGTAAATGAACGCATTCATATTATTAACTTAGATGATATTATTGCAGTTTCGGTCAATAATGGTATTACTACAATCAATACAACACTCGACGATTTCGAAACTTCAGAGCCTTTGAGTCATTATGAAAAGAAAATTGAAACGCAAAATTTCATGCGTATCCATCGTGCAACATTAATTAATAAATCCCATATTCAAACCATTGAACATTGGTTCAATTATACGTATCAACTTACCATGACAAATCAATTAAAGTTTCAAGTTAGCCGCTCCTATATGAAAACTTTCAAACAAATGATGGGGCTTAATTGATAGTCACATTTCAATTTATGCATTTCAGCTCTAACGTGTCGTAAGTCACATCAAAAACGCCCATCGTAATCGCTTTCATTTTATAATTAACTCAAGATCATTTTTGGAGGCAATTTTAAATGGGAGTAGAAAAAGAACAACGCAAAACGCACAATAAAATCTCTAAAACATATAATTTTTTCCATCAAGCGCTTGTTATAGCGATTATTATGTTTATTTCAAACATCATCGAAAGTTTCATGCCGGTGCCAATGCCAGCTTCAGTAATAGGACTTGTCCTATTATTTATTGCTTTATGTACTGGTATTGTAAAACTTGGCCAAGTAGAAACTGTTGGAACCACATTAACGAATAACATTGGTTTCTTATTCGTACCAGCAGGTGTTTCAGTCATTAATTCATTAGGCGTATTAAGCACAAGTCCAATCCTAATTATATTATTAATTATCATTTCAACATTGCTCTTGTTGTTATGTACAGGATTTTTATCTCAGTTGCTTATTACAAAATCCTTTATTCCGAAAAATTCAAAACAAAAAAAATTGGCGGAGGATAAATTATGATTGAACATTTAGCGATTAATACACCTTATTTTGGTATTCTACTATCACTTATACCTTTTATCATCGCAACTTTTTTATTTAAAAAGACAAATGGCTTTTTCTTGTTCACACCATTGTTTGTCAGCATGGTCGTCGGCATTGCCTTTTTAAAATTAACTGGTATTGATTACGCAAATTATAAAATCGGTGGCGATATCATTAATTTCTTCTTAGAACCAGCAACAATATGTTTCGCTATACCTTTATATAAACGTCGCGATGTCTTGAAAAAATATTGGAAACAAATCCTAGGGGGCATCACATTAGGTACAACTGCTGCACTTGTTTGTATCTATCTTATCGCCGAAGCATTCCAATTTTCTAATGGCATCATAGCATCTATGTTACCTCAAGGTGCGACAACTGCCATTGCATTACCCGTATCTGCAGATATCGGCGGCATCAAAGAGTTGACATCACTAGCAGTTATTTTAAATGGTGTGATTATATATGCTTTAGGATCTAAATTAATTAAGTTATTTAATATAACAAATCCTATTGCACGTGGTTTAGCACTTGGTACAAGTGGCCATTCGTTAGGTGTTTCTTCTGCACAAGAATTTGGTGAAACTGAAGCATCTATGGCATCTATTTCTCTAGTTATTGTTGGTGTGATTGTTGTAATCGTAGCTCCAATATTAGCAACATTATTATTATAATTTAATAACCCCGCACACGTATAAAGTTAAATGACGTGTGCGGGGTTATTTTTTAAAAACTTAAATCTATACACGTATATTTTCTTACCTTACTGCACCCATTACAATTTAACCGCTAACTATATACTATTTTTATAATTTATCAGAAAATTTAAATTACCTATTTTCATATCCTTGTAATCTGATAAGTTTTATTGTATTATACACCTACTATTAATATTTGGAGGTTAAGATTTATGACATTATTTTTACTAGAAGCAAACGATTTGGCTTTTGCCTCAAATAAAAAAGAATTAGAAGATAAAGCTGCTCAATTAACAACTGGTGATGTACCTACTTTAATTGAAGTTCAAGCTACTGAAGACTTAACACATGGTTACTTTATTGTAGAAGCAAATAATGATACTGAAGCAAAACAATTTCTAGAAGATGCTTCAATTAATATAAATTTAGTTAAAGAAGTGCGTCTAGTTGGTAAAGAACTGGATGAAGTTAAAAAAGGCGATCCTAAAATTGACTACCTTGTAACTTGGAATATCCCAGAAGGTATTACAATGGATCAATATTTAGCACGTAAGAAGAAAAATTCAGTTCACTACGAAGAAGTACCGGAAGTACAATTCCAACGTACGTATGTTTGTGAAGACATGACAAAATGTATTTGTATGTACGATGCGCCAGATGAAGACGCTGTACGCCGTGCTCGTAAAGCTGTAGATACACCAATCGATGACATCGAAAAAATATAAAGAAAATCAGTGATTTTTAATCACTAGATTTTCTTATGCATTAGCTTTAGCTAATGTAATCCTTATATATTTCTCAATAGAATTGAGATTAGTAGTTCTTAGGGAGAGGGACAGAAATCATTTGTTTTAATAAAGATTTCGTAGTCCCACCCCGGCAAGGATGACTAGGGTTGAATAAGCTTAATATAAGCGCAATTCAATCCAGTCATCTACTGCCTTTTTACAAAGTGATTAATCACTAGATTTTCTAAAAAGTAAATTCCTAAACAACCACTTCACGGGCTATGTACTTGCATAGCCCTTTAGTGTAAACGCAATTCTTATTAAAACGATAAGAATAATTGAGGTGTCTACCGTGATTCATATTAATCGAGTTCATCATCAATTTGGAGAGAATACTGTCATTAACGATTTCGAACTAAATATAGATAAAGGAGAAATCATTACTTTTATTGGGAAAAGTGGATGTGGCAAATCAACTTTATTAAATATTATTGGAGGTTTCTTAACACCCTCATCTGGTTCTGTTAATATCAATGGTCAAATTAAACAAACGCCATCTCCAGATTGTTTGATGATATTCCAACATCATAATCTTTTTCCATGGAAAAATATCTATGACAATATACGCATTGGTTTAAATAAGCGTATGAGTAATGAAGAAATTAACCATCATTTAAAAAGTGTCGATTTAAATAATAAAGGCTCAGCATTCCCTGAATCATTATCTGGTGGGATGAAACAACGTGTTGCACTTTGTAGAGCACAAGTACATCAACCGAAAGTTATTTTAATGGATGAACCACTTGGTGCTTTAGATGCATTTACCCGTTATAAACTACAAGATCAATTGATTCAATTAAAGCATCAAACTGACGCTACTATTATTCTTGTCACACATGATATAGATGAAGCATTATATCTTTCTGACAATATTATTTTACTTGGAGAGGGTTGTGAAATTATCGATCAATATAAGATTAAGCAATCACATCCTCGTAATCGCAATGATAGCCATTTATTAAATATCCGTAATACTATCATGGAAAAGTTTGCCTTAAATCATTATATGGCAGAACCGGAATATTATTTATAAGGAGGCAGCATATTGAAAAAATTATTAATCCTTTCTCTAATATTCCTAGTATTACTTTCTGCTTGTACACAAAGTAATAGTCAAAAACAATCCGATAAAAAAGAAACTATAAAAATTGGTTATTTACCTATTACACATTCAGCAAACTTGATGATGACCCAACAAATACAGCAACAAACCAAAAACGCGAATTACAACTTAGAACTAGTAAGATTTAATAATTGGCCTGACCTGATGGACGCTTTAAATAGTGGCAAAATCGATGGTGCATCTACCTTAATCGAACTTGCGATGAAATCTAAAGAGAAAGGTTCAAATATTAAAGCAGTTGCTCTAGGCCATCACGAAGGTAATGTCATTATGGGACAAAATAACGAAACAATTTCAGACTTCCATAATCACGAAGATTATAGCTTTGCGATACCACATCGGTATTCGACACATTACCTACTATTAGAAGAAATGCGAAAACAACTTCATTTAGACTCTGATACCTTTAGTTATCATGAAATGGCGCCTGCAGAAATGCCCGCAGCTTTAAGTGAAAATCGTATTTCAGGATACTCAGTAGCTGAACCTTTTGGTGCCTTAGGAGAAAAACTAGGCAAAGGACATACGCTAAAACATGGTAGCGATGTGATACCTGATGCATATTGCTGTGCACTTGTGCTCAGAGAGGATTTAATCAATCAACACCATCATACAGCACAAGCTTTTATGACTGATTATAAAAAAGCTGGTTATAAAATGAACAATAAAAAGCAAAGCGTAGAAGTCATGAGTAAACATTTTAAACAAGATAAAAAAGTTTTAAAACAATCAGCAGATTGGACTTCTTATGGTGATTTAACAATTGAAAAAGAAGGCTATAATAAAATCACTCATTTAGTCAAAGAACATAAATTATTTAACACACCTGACTATAAAGATTTTGTTGATCCAACATTATACAAGGAGGGCTAGTACGCATTGACACATGCATTAACTAAAAAATTCACTTTACCTATTATTAGTTTCATCATTTTCTTATTTATATGGCAATGCGTGATTTGGATAGGAAATTATCAACCTATCCTCTTACCTGGTCCTTTACTTGTTGCTAAGAGCATTTGGCAGTTCATCATTTCCGGGGAAATATTTTCTCATTTGTTTATTAGTTTATTTCGTTTCATAGTCGGATTTGTTCTTGCCATTTTAATCGGTGTTCCTATCGGATTTTTATTAGGTCGTGTAAATGCACTATTCCATGCCATCGAACCACTTTTACAATTAATTAGACCTATATCACCTATCGCTTGGTCACCTTTCGTTGTACTTTGGTTTGGTATCGGTAGCTTACCAGCTATGGCAATTATTTTTATCGCTGCTTTCTTTCCGATTGTTTTTAACACAATTAAAGGCATTAGACATATTGAACCTCAATATTTAAAAATCGCTTCAAATCTTAACTTAACAGGTTGGCAATTATATAAAAATATCTTATTCCCTGGTGCCTTCAAACATATTATGGGTGGTATTCATATGGCTGTAGGTACGAGTTGGATATTTTTAGTTTCTGGTGAAATGATTGGTGCCCAGTCTGGATTAGGCTTTTTGATAGTAGATGCAAGAAATATGTTGAACTTAGAAGATGTATTAGCCGCAATATTTTTTATTGGTTTGTTCGGCTTTATTATAGATAGATTTATTAGTTATTTAGAAAAATTAATTCTAAAACGATTCGGAGAATAAAGGAGACGTTATTATGAGTTTACAAATACTTATCGAAAATGAATTAGATCCATATTTAATTGAAATAGATGAAGGTACACACTATCCTAAACAATTTATTCAAACTTTATTTAAAGAAGGTTATTTTAAAGAAAATGATTTGAAAAATAATTTAGAAATTATTGAAGAAGTATCCAAATCTTGTCTAACTACAGGATTTTGCTTATGGTGCCAACTCGCATTCTCAACATACTTAGAAAATGCTGACCAAGCGCATTTAAATCATGATTTACAACAATCATTATTAAATGGTGATATATTAGGCGCAACTGGTTTATCAAATCCTATGAAATCATTTAATGATTTAGAGTCTTTCAATTTATCTCACCATTATCAAGAGGGAAAATTTTACGTAAACGGTAGACTTCCAGCAGTAAGCAATATCGGTTCTGATCACTACTTTGGGGCCATTTCAAAGTCTGAAACTGATGATGAATTAGTAATGTTTATTGTACATGCCAATCAAGATGGTATTACACTTGATGAGAAGTCAAATTTCTTAGGTGTCAATGGTTCAGCAACATTTACGATAACGATGGATGATGTACTGATTCCTGACACGCAAATCATCACGCATGACGCAAAATCATTTGCCTCAGATATTCGACCAAAATTTGTAACACTACAAGTGCCTATTGCCCTAGGTTCCGTTCGTGCTTCACTTGATTTAATTCATAAATTCTCTGACGCACAAAATGGCATCAATAAATATTTAGAATACGACATTTCAGATTTTGAATCACGCTATAAACAGATCAAGCAAGACTTTTATAACCTTGTTGCAAAAAATGATTTGGATAATCAATTTGGCGAACTTATTCGACTTAAAAAAGAAGCTGGATATTTACTATTAGAAGTTAATCAGGCGTCTATGGTCAATGGTGGTTCAAGAGCATACTCTCCTAAAGCACCACAAGCACGTAAGTTGAAAGAGGGATTTTTCTTTGCAGCATTGACACCTACCTTAAGACATTTAGGTAAATTAGAAGAAGAATTTAAATCATCTAATTATACTGTAAATTAGTTTAAATTTTTCTAATATACGTAAAAAAGCATCCCTCTATGGGGATGCTTTTTTTGACTCATATCATTCCGATTTGATTTTCTATATTCCTTCTATGAACCACTTGATTGCACGTTGTATCGCTTTATCCCAATATGCGTAATCATGTTCACCAGGTCCATCTTCAAATATGTTTGGTATTTGGCGTTTATTTAAATATTGTACAAACTGCTGATTGTCTCGGTATAAATCATCTTCTGTACCACACATGATAAGCAATTCGGGAATTTCTTTTTGTTTCTTAATCGCTTCATCCACTAAATAATACGGATCTAAATTTGTATTTGCTACTTGTGCATTTGGACCAGCAATTGCAGATCCAGAATAATCATACCAATCATAATCAATCAAACCTTGTGCGTTAAATGCAGCAGATAAAGGACAAGCTTTCGCAAAACGATGACCTTCTAACAGCGCATATTTGATTGTGCCATAGCCACCCATCGAATGTCCCGCAATAAAATTGTCCTCTTTGCTAGTCGAGAGTGGTAATATTTGATGCGCATAATCCAATACTTCAAGTATATAATCATAATATTTATGCCCATACACCATATTACTATAACCACTATGATCTGCATTCGGCATGATTACTGCTAATTGATGCTCATTTGCATACCGTTCAATACTCGTATAACGCATATACGATGTTTCGTCACTTGAAAGTCCGTGTAAAAGCAATAACGTTTTCAACGCTTTCGGTTGTGCGTTTGAATCAAAATAAGTAGCGTCTTCAGGTAAAATCACTATAAAAGGATGATGCATACCAATCGTCGTCGAATTATAGTTTATTGATAATATTGCCAAAGTCAGTCACAACCTTTATTAATTAATACTTTGTGGTTCGTGTTTTTTCTTCTTATGCGTTTTATTAGATGGATCTAAACGTTTTTCCAAAAATCTTAAGAAGATATCAATTAAAATTGCAATTAAAGCAATTGGAATTGCACCAGCTAAAATAAATGTTGTTCCGTCTGTTGCATTCGTACCTCGAATAACAATGTCACCTAAAGTTGGCGCACCTATGAATGAGCCGACTGCAACAACCCCGATGGCTACAACAAGCGCAATTCTCAGTCCACCAAGAATGACTGATAAAGATAATGGTAATTCAATCATACGCAAGACTTGATTGCGCGTCATTCCCATACCTTTACCGGCATCTTTAATATTTTCATCGACACCAACAATACCAGTAAATGTATTTTTTATAATTGGTAATAGTGCGTATAAGAATACCGTTACCACTACAGTTGTAGGACCTAGTCCCATCACTAACATTAATATTGGTTCTGTTGCAAAGTTGAATTTATAGTATAATTTTAACAAAAAGGAGTCTTCTGTATGAACTATTTCAGATATAAACAATTTAACAAGGATGTTATCACTGTAGCCGTTGGCTACTATCTAAGATATGCATTGAGTTATCGTGATATATCTGAAATATTAAGGGAACGTGGTGTAAACGTTCATCATTCAACGGTCTACCGTTGGGTTCAAGAATATGCCCCAATTTTGTATCAGATTTGGAAGAAAAAGCATAAAAAAGCCTATTATAAGTGGCGTATTGATGAGACATACATCAAAATAAAAGGAAAATGGAGCTATTTATATCGTGCCATTGATGCAGAGGGACATACATTAGATATTTGGTTGCGTAAGCAACGAGATAATCATGCAGCATATGCGTTTATCAAACGTCTCATTAAACAATTTGGTAAACCTCAAAAGGTGATTACAGATCAGGCACCTTCAACGAAGGTAGCAATGGCTAAAGTAATTAAAGCGTTTAAACTGAATCCCGACTGTCATTGTACATCGAAATATCTGAATAACCTCATTGAGCAAGATCACCGTCATATTAAAGTAAGAAAGACAAGATATCAAAGTATCAATACGGCAAAGAATACTTTAAAAGGTATTGAATGTATTTACGGTCTATATAAAAAGAACCGCAGGTCTCTTCAGATCTACGGATTTTCGCCATGCCATGAAATTAGCATCATGCTAACAAGTTAACACAAAGTATTATTTTAAAATTGAGATTAGACATTTATTTTTCAACTTTGCAACAGAACCAAAAAATAAATAATATTCAAAAAAGCGTCCATCTAAAGATAGACGCTATAGTAATTGTTATTATACCATTTTGATAATAATTCTACCGGCATCGCCGTTTGCTAATTGGTCAAAACCTTCGTTTATTTGTTCAAGTGAAATGACATTACTTATTAGTGGATCAACATTAAGCCGGTTTTGACGATATAAACTTACAAATCTAGGAATATCACGATCAGGAACACAACTACCTACATATGAACCTTTAATCGTTCTTTCTTCAGCAGCTAACGTTACTTGTGGAAATGATAACTCTGCTTTTGGATCAGGTAAACCTGTGGTCACTGTTGAACCACCACGTTTTGTTATTGCATATGCTACTTGCATTGCAGGTACAACGCCAGCTGTTTCAAATACATATTCAGCACCACCTGCCACATATGCTTTAACATCATCAATCACATTTTCATCACTTGAGTTAAACACTGCTGTTGCACCTAAAGTTTTAGCAATTTCAAATTTATCTTCGTTAATATCTAAAGCAATAATTTCGTTAGCTCCAGCCAGTCTTGCGCCTATTATAGCATTGAGTCCAATGCCACCAAGACCCACTACAGCTACGTTACTCCCCGGTCTAATCTGAGCTGTATTTATAACAGTACCTATGCCTGTAATAACAGCACAGCCAAACACTGCTGCCCGTTCATAAGGAATTTCTGGATCTATTTTAACTATTGAATTTTCTGAGACAACAGCATATTCTGAAAATCCAGAAACACCTAAATGATGATGTATGACATCTTTCTCTTTAGATAGTCGGAACCCACCTTCTATCATCTCACCTTTCTCATTGGAAGCTGCACCATTTTCACATAATGCAGGTCTTCCTTCACGACATGGTATACATTTACCGCAACTAGGGATAAAAGTACAGACAACGTGATCTCCAACTTCAAAATCACTAACACTTTCACCTAGTTCTATAATTTCTCCTGCAGCTTCATGGCCAAGCGCCATAGGCATTGGTCTTGGACGACTCCCATTAATCACTGACAAATCAGAGTGACATAAACCCGCGGCATGAATTTTAATTAACACTTCATTTTGTTTAGGGGCATCAAGATTTAAAGTTTCTATTTTTAAAGGCTTCGTTTTTTCATATGGCCCTTCAACACCCATTTCATATAATACTGCAGCTTTTGTTTTCATTTCTTCACACATCCTTTATTCATAATAACCATCCGTAGACTTTCTAAAAGATTCAAACTGGTTACCATCGTGGCCAAACCAAATTTCTGCATTCTTTTCTTTGGCAAGTCGCTTAATATATTCCACAGAATTTGCCCATCCAATAGAATCATAAATAATACCAGGTGGTTGTAATTTTGGTTCCATACTTTCTTGTGTGTAAATGGCATCAGAAGCTAGGATGAGTGTGCCTAACTCTTCAGTTTCGATTTCAAGTCCAATCATTCCCCAGGCATGTCCACTACCAAAGTTAAGAACTTTCACACCATCTACAAGATTTAAATGAGCTTGATCTCGTGCTATAGTTTGCCAAGTCAAATCACTTTTAATCCAAGCATCGATATCACTCCAAATATATGCCCCTTCTTGTTGATTACGTGCATAACACTTCATTGCACCACTGAATTCATCATCGTGTACAATTACAGTCGCATTTGTAAAATATTCTAAACAACCTGCATGATCAAGATGTAAATGAGAAGCTACCACTATATCCACATCTTTAGGATCGACACCTAATTGTTCTAGTCTATTTGGTAAGTGACATGATTCATCAGAAAAATAAGGGAAAGCTTTTTGTGTTGCATTAATCCATCGTCCTTCTTCGCCCATTGAATTCGGATTACAAGCAGTATCAAATAATATCTTAGCATCCGGGTGATCTATAAAAACGGTATAAATCGGAAATTCGTGTAGCTCATTCTCTTTATTTGGATTATCAAGCGTTGCCTGATTTGAATTAGCTATCATCAGATTTTTATCCATTTGCATTCGCCCATTATCTAGAACATAAATCTTCATACGTTCTTTTTTTATATTTACCAATAAAATCAACCCCTTTAACAAAATAATACACTTAATTGAAATCGCTTTCAATTAAAAGAGTTATATTTCTTCAAATTCTCCAATTTAATTTATATTTGCAACCTTTATAATCTTATTAATATATTAATTACGCACAACCTAATTTTTAGTTTTATTTGTGGTACGCTTCCCCTTATCAGTGATTTTGCTAAAATTTTTATATCGCTTAAAAAATAGGCAAGTTAGTATTTAAATAACTCGCCTATATGTTTGCAGAAATATCATTTAATTCAAAAATTATGTTATTTAAATTCTAAACTAATATTAAATGATAGGTTTCTGTTTACAATAGATTTATCAGCACCTTGCTTGGTTCCTCTATTTTTATGGGATGCTTTATATTCCTGAGACTCTTGCCAATGTTTGTAAGCTGCTTCGTCTTGCCAAAACGTAATGATAACATGATGTTCATGTGTACTATGTGGCTTTAGAAATAATAGATTTTCAAACCCTTCAGTATTCTCTAGATGTTTATCTCTATTTAAGAACACACGCTCGAAGTCTGCCTCTAAACCAGGATTAGCATATAAATGGTTTAAAACTGCATAACCATATTGTGGCAAATCATTAATTTGTTCTAATATAGTATAGTGATATGTCACATTAAATCTATTAATAGTTACCTCATTATTATTTTTTTCTAAATAAATACGATGTATTTCATTTTTCAACAAATGAATCACTCCTTTTTATTGGATGATATGTCAAAATTGCTTAAATTTATCCATAACATAATCTCTACTATTTTTATGATTCACGATAGTCTGTGGATAATCTTTTCCAATTTCAATATGATAAATTTCTTGTAACTTGTCTTTATATTTAGTTGGATCATGAATGTATTTACTGCTCACATCATTAAATATTTCTAGCTGTGTTTTAATAAAATACCCTTGCGCATCAAAACGCTCACTTTGACGTATAGGATTAAACATTCTGAAATAAGGCACTGCATCTGTTCCAGTTGATGCTGACCACTGCCATCCATGTACATTAGATGCATTATCATAATCTATCAAATACTGTCTAAAGTACTCCTCCCCCCAAGTCCAATCAATAAATAAATTTTTCGTTAAAAATTGTGATACGACCATTCGTAAGCGATTATGCATATATCCTGTACGATTCAGCTTCTTCATTGCAGCATCAACGATTGGGTAACCAGTTTGACCTTTTTTCCATACTTCAAAATGTGTTTTATTATACGACCATTGCATGTTTCGATATTTTTCAGAAAAAGATTTAGTTGCCGTTTCTGGATACTGTGTCATTAACACATAATAAAATTCACGGAATAGAACCTCTCTTATAAAAGCTTCATAATTTTTTTCATCGCTCTCATAATCTTCAAGTAAATCATTTAAAATTTCACGAATATCGAGTAGTCCATATGCTAAATATTTACCTAATCCACTTACAAAATCCTGCGACACATCGTCAGTCAATTTATCATAATGAGCTATGTCACCATTTAAAAAATCTTCCCAAGCTTTACGCGCTAACTTTTCTATATCTTTATTATTTTCAAATTTTAAGTCACTTTGATTTGAACCCTTTTCCGCAATTTGAGACAACTGCTTAAATTGATAACTTTTTTTAGGGGTGTGTACTAAGTCCTGACGATTTGCTTTATAAAAACTAGTAAATACTTTATAAGGCTGTTGCTGTTTATTAAAAGTCTTTGTTGGCTCAAAATAATGATTCACGCGCTGTCCAATTACTGTAACTTGGTGATTTTCAAAAGCCTTTTTTACATGAGGATAGTCATATATTTCTTTGTGATAACTCATAATATCTTTTGCTACTAATACGTGAGATAACGCCAATGTTTCTGCTAATTCACCTAACTTTTCGTATGTGACAATATAAGGTTGTATATCATGCTTATCTAAAGCATTTACAAATCCTTTTACAACTTTATGGTAATAGTCACGTTTTACTTCTGATGCGTCAGTTAAATCTTCTAAAGGTAAGATAAAATACAATTTATTTATCTCATTTTGATGCTTCACTATATATTGAAAAAGTGGATTATCTTTCGTTCTAAAAACTCTGTTAAGTATGACTCCTAAATGCATTTTATTGCCTCCCAGCGTGTTTCATACAAATTCACCTTATAATTGTCCTTTAACTTAAGATTGTGTTTTCAATCATATACCCGTTTTAACTTTTGTATAATTCACTAAAAAATAAAATAAATTTTAATACCTTACATATTATAGGCAACTTCAGGGTATATTATTATCAGAGGTGATTAAATTATGAATAACGAACAATTACAAAATGAAATTGAAAATATATTAAATACATCAAAAATAGGTGTCCTATCTACTGCACATAACAATACACCTAATAGTAGATACATGGTATTTTATAATGATGGACACACACTTTATACTAAGACAAGCATTGAGTCTAAAAAAATTGCTGAATTTAAAGATAATCCCAAAGCTCATGTACTTATAGGTTACGATGAAACGAATAATCGTAGTTTTCTAGAAATTGATGCTAATGTTGAAATACTGAAAGATCAAGAGACTATTGATTGGATTTGGAACAAACAAGATAAGTCCTTTTTTGACTCTAAGGATGATCCAAACTTGTGTGTAATTAAAGTAATACCAAAATCCTTAAAAATTATGAACGATAAAAAATTAGACACACCACAAACCATTACGTTCGATTAGTTAAAAAGGCGAGCCTGGGACATAAATAGATGTCTCAGGCTCGTTTTCAATTTGGCAGTAGGTGACTGAATTGAAAATGCGATTATATCAAGCTTTTTTCAATCATAGTCACCCTTGCCGGGGTGGGACTACGAAATCTATATTAGAAAATTTGATTTCTGTCCCCCTCCCGTTTTTTATATACCATTATTAATATCTTCTAACATAGCATCAACTGTAATTTTAGCACTCGTCAGTACAATTGGCACTCCTGCCCCTGGATGAACACTAGCTCCAGCAAAATACAAATTTTTGTAATCTCTGCTCACATTAGGCGGTCTGTAATAGTTACTTTGCGCTAAAGTAGGCATTAAACCAAAGGCTGCTCCAAATTTAGCATTATAATCTCCTTCAAAATCCTTAGGCGTATAAATAATTTCTGTCACAACTTGCTTTTTCAAACCTTTTAACGCTTTAATCGTAGAAAGCTTATTGTAAATAATATCTTTCACTTGTGTGATTGTTGACTCATCAGACCAATCCGTATTACCTGTTTTCAATTCTGAAACGGGCATCAGCACATAAATACCTGTTTGACCTTCTGGCGCTAACGACTGATCTTCCACACTAGGAGCGTATACATATATTGATGGATCTTGGGATATTTCCCCGGAAAATATTTCATTGATATTATTATCAAAATCCTTTGAAAATATAACATTATGTAACAAGATATCTTCAGATAAATCTTTATCAACCCCTATGTACATTAAAAAGGCTGAGCAAGAATAGTCCATATTATCAATTTTCTGTGTCGTATACTTCTTAGGATGATGTTCATTTTTAATTAAAGATGAAGTAGCATATGGAAAATCAGCAGTACAAATTATTTTGTCATACTTTTCTATATGTCCGTTTACTTTTAGTCCCTCCGCACGCTTATACCTACTATCAATGATAATTTCTTCAACGTTTACGTTGGTATAAATTTGAGTACCTAATTCTTCATTTAGCGTTTGAAGCGCTCTGACAAAGCTATACATACCACCTTTTATAAAGTGAACGCCAAACATTAACTCTATCATGGGTATAATTGAATACAATGACGGGCTTCGTTTAGGGTCGATACCTATATATAATGTTTGAAACGCTAAAATCTTTTGGATTTTTTCATTATCAACATATTTTTCAATTAAATTATCTGCTTTATCAAATGTTTTGAGTTTCATACCTTGATATATAGTAAAAGGATTATAAAAATCCGTAGGTTTCCTAAACGTACGTTCTAGAAAATATTTTCGTGCTATTTCGTATCTTTCGTATATATCTGTTAAAAAGGACATAAAACCATATGTAGAGTTAGGTTCAATACCTTCAAGCATATCTCTTAATTGAGCAAGATCTGTAGGAACGCGAATTTGATCTGTTTCACTAAAATAAACATCATATATATGTGATAATTGTTTAATTTCCAAGTAATCATTCATATTTTTTTGAGCGTAATTAAAAACGTCTCGATAAATCTCAGGCATCATTACTATGGTTGGTCCCATATCAAATGTAAAGCCATCTTGCTTGATCTGATTCATCCTGCCACCTATTTGTTGATTCTTTTCATATAAATCTACTTGGTGACCGTTTGCTGCTAATCTTGAAGCTGCAGCTAAACCTGAAACACCGCCGCCTATAACTGCAATCTTCATAATGTTTCACTCCTATTATATTTCGCACTAAGTTCACGATAAATTTTCATTTTTTTCAATTTGCTTACATATACTTTCTTATGCAACGTATAGTTTGCCTTCCTTACTTCCACAAGTATTTCATGATAAGCTATCGCAGCTAATTCGATAATGTAACGTACCTCTTCGTCAAAATAATTAATACCGTTTAATGCAATATCATATAACCTAACTGCCTCTGTAGCGTAACTTTCCCACAGTTCTATATAATTTGGCGTAACTCCTTCATAATATATAGAATGTAGATTAACTCGATATTGAGCTAATTTTTCTACACTTAGATAAATTCTTCCATTTTGAAAATCTTCGCCGACATCTCTTAAAATATTAGTTATTTGCATTGCCTTGCCTAAAGCAATCGCAGCTTCTTCAGCTTGCTCGAAATTATTTTCATTTGATGAAGTTAATATAGGAGTTAACAATTCACCGACAGTACCTGCCACACCATAGCAATACTCATATAAATCTGAATCAGTTTTCATTTCTTTTAAAACTAAATCTTCCTTCACATATTGAATTAAAGATTCAAAAGGTTTTTTAGGTATTGAATATGTATTCAATGTATTACTTAAAGCATTCATAATAGCTGCATCACTTTGATACGCTTGAATATAATCACAATCGCTATAAATCACATCTAAATCTCTAGCTATGCCGTTTAATTGCTCAAGGTCTTTGTATTTATCAATACTGTCATCTATAATTCTGCAAACTGCATAAATAGCCCAAATTGCTTTTTTCCTTTTTAAATCCAAAAAATCAAAGGCATATGAGAACGTTTTTGAATGTTCTTTCATTATATTGTGACAATGGTTATAATCTCTCTCTAATTGATTCATTTATTGGCCTCCTCAGTAAGCCTAGAACTTCTTGACATTTGTATAAAAAACTAAGCTATAAATCTATTCTACGGCCTTTCCAATATATACGTTTGAATACATTGATATCTAACCATGATTTAAAAAATATCACGACAAAGCATATGAAGAGCAGTGGATGACATAAACTCGCAACGCTATTAAAATTTCCTGTTCTTCGAATAAATATATGAAATTGTAGCGCATATATAAAATATAGAGTAATAGCTAATAATATATATAACGTGCCTAAATTAATTGAAAAAATTATCGCTAAAACTGTTGTAAGTGAACCAAATAGCCATAAAAATACAAACGTAAGCGTAGACTTTTTAGTTACTTGAGAGCCAAGTGCAAAGTGTTTACTCCAACCCTCTAATAGCGCTTTATATCCTTGAGAATACATTCTAAAATTCACTACGCCTTGGCCTTCATGCAAACTAACTGGCAAACCTTGCTGATTATATGCTTTACTTATTGCAAAGCCTTCAATGATTTGATTTTTAGCTTTCAAATGTCCTTGTGTCAATTTATAATCTTGCTTATTTGTCACAAGGACTGGTCCAAACGCGCCTTGCTCATTCTTTGCTGATTTCGTGATTGAAAATTGATTCATACCTACGATTGTCATTAAATTAAAAATCGCCGATATATTTTCATATAGCTTTTTTATCTTGTGATAAGGTTGTATTGACAACAAACCTTTACCACCTTGTAAATCATATTGATTGGCTATATTTTGAATACTATCATCACAAGCAAACTGAACATCAGCATCAACAAACATTAATAAATCATGCGTTGCATATTTGCTACCTTGCCAACAAGCATGTGACTTACCTTGCCATGTAGTATCATTTTCAACAGTATATACGCTCGCACCATAATATCTAGCGACAACTTGTGTCTCATCAGTTGAACCATCATCCATAACAATCACTTCTATTTCTTGCTCTTTACTTATACTGTTAAGTAATTTAGGTAAGTTCTCCGCTTCATTTCTAGCAGGTACAATAACACTGACGGCTGTCTGACCTCTTCCTTTTCCGGAGTTATTTATAATCGCTCGACGCGCATACATACACATTCCACTTATTAGTGATAGTATCGTCAATACTATTGCTATTATATATAGTATCATTCAGCCTCAACTACTTTCTCCATTAATAATAGCTTCTGCTACTTGCATACCACTCAAAGTGACCATAGGCATACCAGCGCCAGGATTTACAGAACCACCTACAAAGTACAAATTTTTGAAGTACTGACTTTTTTTAGGAAACTTGAAACCTTTATTTTTCTTCTTATTAGAAACTACGCCATATATAGCTCCTTTATTAGAATTGTATGTATTTTCGATGTCATGTGGCGTCCATACGTCTTCATATACAATGTGCTTTCTCAAATCTTTCAAGCCCATGGACTCTAATTTATTCAATATACGTTCTCGGAATTGCAGATATTCTGCTTCACTAAATAACTTATTCTGAATGTACGGTATGTGTGGCAATATTTTTATATTCTCGTGTCCTTCTGGCGCCTGTGTCTTATCTGTTTTATTTGTATTAACTACATAAATAGTCGGATCTTCAGGCAAAACATACTGGTGAAAAACTTGATCATAATTAACTTTAGAATTACTTGAAAAGAAAAAGTTATGATGGTGAAGCTCTGGATAACTTTTGTCCACACCAAGATGCATGACATAACCTGAACTAGCTGGCTCAAATTTACGTTCCAATTTGTTTATTTGATTTGCATCAAAATTCAATAAATACTTATAAACAGGGATTACTTCCATATTAGATATAATGTAATCTGCATATATGTCCTCATTATTTTCTATTGTTATCCCTGTCACCTTATTTTGACTATTATAATTGATACGTTTTACAGGGGTGTTAAAATGTATGCCCACGCCTAATTTTCTCGCTAATTGTTCCATCGCTTCCGCTAACTTATGAATGCCACCATCTACGTACCACAAACCTTCCTCATGTTGCATTTGAGGTAATAAACTCAATACAGCCGGAGCATCATAAGATGAGGAGCCTACATATTTTATGAAATAACCTAACATTTCTCTTAAATAGGGGTTATCTACCCTTTTATTAATGGCTTGTTGCATTGTGTGAAAATAGTCGAATTGTTTTAAAGCTGAAAATGGACCATGATAACGAATGATTGCATACATCGTATCTAACCCCTTATCAAAGTAGCTTTTTTCAGCCACTTGATGTATCTTTTGTGCGTAACTAAAAAACGAAGAAAGTTGCTCTATATCTTTATTTGTTAACGATTCATTATTTGTTAACATATCTTCCATGGATTCATATAAATCTAAAATTTGGCCATCTGGATAAACGTTTCTAATCTGTAAACTTAACTTACGAATGCTAACATAATCTTCTAGCCTTTCATCACATCGTTGAAATAGGCGTTGAAATACTTTAGGCATGGTTAAAATTGATGGACCGAGATCAAATCCATAGTCATCTATGTCTAACCTATTTACCTTTCCACCGATATGCTTATTTTGTTCATATAAATCCACTTGATAGCCTGCTTGAGCCATACAAATTGCGCTAGCAATCCCTCCCAAGCCACCTCCTATGACAACCACTTTCTTATTTCCCATTTAATCACCTTTTCTTTTTTGTAATTTATTATAAATACGTATTAACTTAGGGCGATTATAGCGCTGAACAATCATACAAGGCACATTAGCTATAATGACATATATAAAATTAATTATTTTAACACTTTTTGACGCTTTAAAAAACGCAATAACAGGAAATATGGATAGCAGATGAACCACCTCTGCACGTCTAGTTTCTAATATAAATCGCTGTATATCATTCATATTTTTAGATAAATTGAAAGTCGCTTTACTACTGATATTAGGGTTAAGATTTTGACCGTCTGGCAAATGATCTTTCCAATATTGCACTTTAACTAATTGTTGCCATAATTGACCCTCTTGTTCAATATTCCAACTTCGAAAATACTTATTATCTTTTTCTAAGAACTTATAACTAATACGAGTACCAAGTTGAGCAATAATCATTTGAACTATAAACCAATATAGTGCACTATATATAATCTTTTTCATCAATTTAATGCTCAGATTTCGCTGTATAGCTTGGGTTATCTTTATTTAAATACCAATTACCAGCTGTTAAATAAGTAGCAAAAGCGCTCCAAAGCATATATGGAACTAGTAAAATGCCAGCAACTTTTTTTACATTGAAAAATTTTACAGTTGTTGTAACTACTGCGCCCAGTAATACAACATTCTCTATCAACGCACTAAAGCGTAATTTATATTTGAAGTATAATATCGACCATAGATAATTCAGGCTTAATTGTGAGTAATAAGCACCTTTCAAAGCCTTACTAGTAGATTTATTAGTCACTAATGCATAAGCTACGCCCATCGTTGTATAAAGTATTGGCCACACAATTGGAAAGACATAGCCGGGTGGTGAAAAAGGTGGTTTAACATTATTTTTATAATCTTTTCTCGCGTTTTTCACTGCAAATTTCCCTATAAATTTACCACCTGTAATTGGTGTTATAACTTTTATAATTGTTTTAATTATCTCGTTTGCTTTCATAGTTGATCCCCTCTTTTTTTGTAAAAGTAACTAGCCTTTATTTTAGCCGTTACAATTCGGCATTGGACATGTTATTTTTTCTAGCTAAATACTTTTTCAATCCATATACTTTCAAAACAATTGCACCTGTAATAACAATTGGCAAAATAAACTTCTTCATATTAAAGTATTCTCCTTTATTAGTTTTTTGGCTATTAATCTTGAAGTTAAAAAGATTCATTACACTTTTATGAACTTTTGCTTGGGTATACTTATATACCCACCAAGGTAACGTCGGTTCATATTCTTGTAACGCTATGATACATGCGTCACTATTAGGTAATCTTCTAAACTCTAATCTCGCATTACCACCATCTGAATCTAAAGCGAAATCTCCACCAACAATTCGATATAAAATTCTCTCATTATTAGAAGCTTTAAAATCTTTACTTAATAATAGTAAGTCCTTATTTAAACACGGCACACTAATCGTAAAGTTATCTTCGTTAAAATCACTATTAACGACATTTAATGTAATTCTATTTAAAAAATTTGCATATGATTCTGCCAATTGAATCATATTTACATCTTTAGGTAAGACTACCCTTGATATTGCTCTAACATCTTTAATATCGCCCTTACGTGATGACTTCCCTTTCTTTTGTGTCTTAGTTTCTTCTTCCAAGGCATTACGCACACTTTCCTTATAATCAATCTTGCCTATAGAAATGTCTTTCACAATATTTTCATCATTTCTAATCATATCATGAATTAAGCTATCCATTAACGGATAGACCATTTCTTTTGGAACACCTGAAATAAGTTTCACCCAATATTTACTTAGCCAAATGGGAATAATAGGCAAATCTATCGTAGGTAATCGTTTATCTAGTACCTCTGCAGTTTGCTTGAATAGATCTTTATAAGTCATATGACTAGGTCCACCAATATCTATCGATTCGTTCTCATTTGGATTACGCTCTACAATTTTATATAAACCGTCAATCACGTCGTCTATTGCAACTGGCAATGTTGTATTATAAGCCCATTTTGGTAGTAACAGGCCAGGTAATCTTTCTACTAATTTTTTTAATATAGGGTAAGAACTTCCTTTAGAGCCTATAATCAAACCAGCTCTTAAAGTACTTACTGGTACACCATATGATCCTAAAATCTGTTCGCACTCTAAACGGCTTCTTAAATGTGGTGATAATTCATTTGTATTAGGTATCAAACCACTCATAAATACAATATGCTGAACTTTGTTATAACTTGCGGCTTTAGCAAAATTATCAGCTAATAATGCATCCATATCTTCAAAGCTCGCCTGCGTTAACTTAGCTGAAGGCATCATAGAATGGACAAGATATATAGCGATATCAATATCCTCCATTACCTCAGTGATTTCATTTAAATCAAACAAGTCAGCTGCCTTCCAAGTAACATTGTGTTCATTTGATTTATTTTCTATATTTCTAGAAATAGCTATAATTTCATAGTTATCTTTTAATTTATTCATTAAGTGACTACCGATATATCCCGAAGCGCCTGTTAATAATATTTTTTTCATATATTTAGCCTCCAAATAGAAAAAGATGAGCAGGTAAACTTTACCTCAGCTCATCTTTAACTTAACGAGCTCACTTGCTCATTATCTTAATTGACAAGAGCTCCAAGTCTCTTATTTAATATTTTACCCTTCTTAAAGCTTTTCAATCTTTATTTATAATAATTAATCAATAAATTTATCAAACCACAAGAATTTGACTAAAAAAGGAATAATCTTACTTGCTTTAATGATGTCACTAGTATAAAAAATTCTTTATCTTTTCCTGTATAAGCTGGAATTAGTACCATATTTGCTTTGGTACTATATAATCACTTTCGATTTAATATATATATTGATATTATTGAAAAGTATTTGAGCAATTTAAGTTTATTTTTACAATGTATCTACTACAACTTTATATTTTAAAAAGTCATCATTTTCTATTTTATACATATATTCTTTGCCTCAGGCTGATGTAGATGTATACTTTGGTTCACCGTAATAATTCAATAATTCTTTTTTGCTCACTGACTTACCGTCTAATAAGAAGAAAACACCATTCGCTTTATGATTAGAAACCCCGTAATATGTTGGATCGTTTAAATCTTTATTATTTTTAGCTAATGCATTTTTAGTAATCTTGTAATTATTAATCTTGAAGTTATCAGCTTTTTGAGATGTTTTAAAATTCTTATCTAGAATAAAATTACTTTGATTTGCTGTATAACCACTGTAACTATAATAAGGTTTCACAGATTCTTGCGCATGTGCTTGAGTGATGTTAAATAATTCGGGCGTTACGAAAAAGCCCAAAACTAAACTACTAGCTAAAATAAAGTTAGAAACTTTTTTCATAAAAACCCTCCTCATATTTGTCTTACAGGTCACGTTATTACATTAATGTTACAATGTTGCGATAGCATGATATGATAAAATACATTTTTTATTTCTTCTTACACTCATACTCGCAAATTAACTTATGCTTTTCTTAATTTAGAAGCTTATCACTATAGAAAAATTGAAAAGTAAATGTCTGATATGAGCTTATTTAAACAAAGAGCACATAAGCGTTGTCAAGAGAATCATTTGATATACGTCGATTTTAAGTGTAAATATTAAAAAATCGCCTGGAACAAAAGTAATGTTCCAGGCGTGGCTATGATAAGGCTTATAATAGTTTCGCAAGTGCGACCATGACAAATTGTAATGGTAAACGAATGACATGCTGCTTAACACTATCTGTTTCATCTCTTTCATCTTTGTAAGAGATGTTCTTACGTGCAGCGTAAATATTTGCAGGAAATACGAGCCAAAGGAATCCTTGTACTACTTTTCTTACGCGTGATCTATTTTTAGCACCGAGTACATAAAAAGCAATTATAAATTCTAATATGCCCGAATACTTAACTATTGCGTGTTTGAAAGGTAAATAGGACGGCACGATTTTTAAAAACATATCTTTATTTTTAAAGTGTGCAACACCACTTTTATAAAACAGTAAACTAAATATGAATCTTACGATGATATTTTTCATAGTCTTCTCCTATTCTTCAGAGACTTTGACAACTTGTTTACCAAAATTCTCTCCTGTGAATAACTTTCTAAATGCAGAAGGTAAATTGTCAAAACCTTCATCTATCGTCACTTCAAATTTAATTTTACCTTCAGACACCCATTGTGCGAGTTGTTCGCTTGCTTCTTTAAAATGATCAGCGAATTGTGCTACTACAAAACCTTGCATCAATGCTTGATTTTTAATCAACGTTCCTTGGATACGTGGTCCAATATCGTCTTTTTCATTATTATATGCTGAAATTGCACCACATACCGGAACGCGTGCAAATCGATTTAAGTGTTTAAACACTTCATCAGAAATTGCGCCGCCTACATTTTCAAAATACACATCAATACCATCTGGTACAGCCGCTTCGAGTTGCTGTGCGAAATCATCTTGTTTATAGTCAATGGCCGCATCAAATCCTAATTCATCTGTTAAATATGTTGTTTTCTGCTTACCACCAGCAATACCGACAACTTTTGCGCCTTTAATCTTAGCAATTTGTCCTACGACAGAGCCTACTGCACCTGATGCAGCTGACACGACAACCGTCTCGCCAGATTGTGGTTGACCAATTTGAAGCAATCCTGTATAGGCCGTCATTCCCGGCATGCCTAAAACACTCAAATATAAATGTAATGGTACATCTTTTGATGGCACAGGGGTCACATCGTCTCCATTCACTGTATTTATCTTTTTCCATGGTAATATGCCTGTGACATAATCGCCGACAGATAGACGTTCATCGTTCGATTGTGTGACTTTTCCAACAATATGACCTTGTAATGGCTCATTCACTTGGAAAGGTTGAACATAACTTTTTGTATCATTCATTCTGCCTCTCATGTAAGGATCTACAGATACATAAATGGATTCTACTTGAACCTCACCTGCATGTGGTTCTCGAGTTTCTATTGTTTCAAATCTAAATACATCGTCTTGAGGGATATTTTGTGGTCGTTTTGCAAGTACAACTTGTTGATTATTCATTTATTATTCCTCCAGATATTTAGTCGTAGCATCTGATAATGACAAATCCCCATTGATGATTTGGAATTCGTGACCTTGTAATGCTTCATCAGTTAATACAGAAACAAGCACTTCTGCTACATCTTCTCTTGTAATAGACGGATTTTGTACATTTTCAAATTGCGCACTCATATTGAATTGTTGCGTTTCATGTTCGTTTGTTAAAGTGCCTGGATGTACGATGGTATATTTTAAATTTGCATGTCTTAAGTAGTCATCCGCATAATGTTTTGCAATGGTATATGGTTTCAAGTCGCCTGACGCATCAAAAGCTTCTCGACGTGAGTCGTAGGTTGATACCATAACAAAGTGTTGACGACCGACGTGTTCACTTGCTTTAATTGCTTTCACTGCACCGTCTAAATCTACTATGATTGTTTGATCGTCACCTGTGCTTCCACCAGAACCGACGGAAAAAAGGATTTGATCATACGGTTTAAATAATTCTATTAATTCATCAATAGATTGTTTTGCAACATCAATGTAAGTTGCATCAATACCATCTGCTTTTAAAACTTCAACTTGTTCTTCTTTTCTAACACCGGCAGTAAAGTCAACGTTTCGTGCTTTCAGTTTACGTATAAGATGTTGACCGACGCCACCATTAGCGCCAATAATTAATGATTTCATGTGTATCGCTCCTTTATGAAATTATTGATTAGCTAAGATTTTTAAAGCATGTTCAGCAACAGCATGTCCTGATTGAGGATTTTGACCAGTGACAATGCGACCATCTACGACTGCGAAATTGCTCCAGTCATCCTCTTTTTTAAAATGTGCACCGTTACTAATAAATTCGTCTTCTAATAAATATGGCATGTATTCAGTTGTACCATTTGCTTGTTCTTCACTATTTGTAAAACCAGTCACGTCTTTATGACGAACGAGGTAATCGCCATTTTCTTTAATGTCGAGTAGAGCAGCCGCACCATGACATACAGAAGAGAGAACGCCTTGGTTATTGTAAATACTTAACGCAATGTCGTTAAGTTCTTTGTTATTTCTAAAATCCCAAATCGCACCATGTCCACCTGCAAAGTAAATGGCTTGATAGTCGCTAGGATTAACCTCTTTTGGAGATAATGTTTGTCCAAATTTATTCATATAATCATGATCCGTGTAGTATTCCCAGTCCTCAGCTCCCATCATTTCAGGGCTAAGACTGATAGGATCAAGAGGCACATATCCACCGTTCGGACTTACGAAATCAACATCATAACCGGCGTCATAGAAATCTTTCGCAAAGTGCGTAACCTCTGAGAACCACGCACCCGTAGGTCTGTCTAAATTATCGTATTTCGCAATGTTTGTTACAACAATTAAAGCCTTTTTCATTGTCTTTCCTCCTCATTCATGTTTATATAGATTACAATATCAGTTAAACCTTGGTTTAATAGAAAGGATATGCTTACATGAAACAATACTACATTGAATATGTCTCAGATTATTGCAATATACCTAAAAGCAAACTGCGTTATTACGAGAAAAAGAATATCTTGAAACACATCGACAGAGATAGCAATAACAAGCGTTTATACACAGACGACGATATCGAAATGATTAAATTTATCCAGTGCCTAAGCAATTTGAATATGCCATTAAAAGAAATCCGAAAAAACACAGACATGCTTTATCAAAACCAAATAGATGTCCCAAGCGTGTTACGCGCACACCTAGAATTCTTGAATGAACAACGGAATTTGATTAGTAAACATATCGACTTAATTGAACAAGAATTACAAACTTCCATGACCGAGTGACGAAGGAAAAGGGATGTGTGAATTAAAAGAACGATAAGAAGAGTACGGAGGGATAGTGAATGAATAAGCATAAGGAAATTGTAGATTTTAAAGGTGGAGTGCGTAGATAAAGGGCGATAGGTGGATAGGCAAAGCTGGAATGAGTCAGAAAATTGCGTCGGGTGGATAAGCTAGAATAGAATGAGTGGGCGATGGATGGATAGACTAAAACGGTTATAATATACCTTATACCTAAAATTACAGAGTACTAAAACTATCTTATCTACCATCTCTTGACGCGTTCCCCTTGTTAGTGGTTTAGCTAAAAAATCTCATTAAGTAAATGAATTTATATTATTAAAATTGTATAATCGATCCTTTAAAATATGCTGAACAGGCGCAACAAGCGTCAATTGACGGCTTTAATACAGCATTTATCATAGGTATCTTCTTTGCGCTAGTCGGTGTGCTCATCGTACCATTCTTGAAAATGAATTCATCAGAAAGTGAGGACAAATAATATGATCATAACAATTATTTTAACGCTATGTGTATTTGTTAGTTGGTTATTAATTCCTCATAAGATCACACGCTATATTTTAGGTTCTATTTCCACAGTAGCCTTATTACTTATGATCATTGGTATCACAGCTAACATGACACACCATTGGGGAATGGAGAAAAAAGTAGTCACTTCTGATAAAAAAGAAATCTATAGCGCTGGTTCTAAAGACAGTCCAGTCAATATGTTAATCGCTAACGAGATGGGCAAAAATAGTAATAATTATATTATGGTTTATAAAAATCATTCAGACGATCAAAAAGCCGAGACACATTTCAAACCAAATATGGATAAAGATCAATTATCAGAATCAGTTAAACACCAAACGACATATGAAGTAAAAGATACTGATAAAGCAACAACACAAACTAAAAAAACAGTTTGGGTTTGGAAAACAGATGTTTATAAATCATTATTTAGCTTTGGACATGACAACCAAGAATTAATCAAAAAACGACCGTTGTGACAGTCCCTAAAGATACGTGGGTCGTTTTAGATGCTCAGCAAGCAAAACAATTACAACAATCACAGCAAAAACAAAGCAGCACAGGAATTCAAGCGAATCAGCAACAACAGAAAAAAGCAATGCAACAGTTAGCAAGTAACTATAAAAAACAACATCCAGAAGCGTCACAACAAGAAGTAAACGATTATTTAAAACATCAACAACAAGTTCAAGCAACCAAACAAATTAAAAAAGAAATAGCGAACTAAATTTGTGTATAAATAAAAAGCGTTAAGTTACTCAACATTGAATAACTTAACGCTTTTTTTTATCGATGACTAACTTGTGGCTTAATTATGATTTAAGCCATGTTTTTTACTAACTCACACCTTTACTTTGTTTGTAATAACAGGTCATACGGTTAATTCACCTTAGTAAATCTCACTCTATATCACCCCCCCATATATTTAACACTTTTCTATAATAAAATTTTCACGAATTTTTAATTTAAATTAAATCGTGTTATAAATAGGGAGTCTGGGACATCCATCGATTGTCTCAGAACCTTTTTCAATTAGGCAGTAGATGACTGGACTGAAAATGTAAAGCCTCACTTCTTTAAGGTACTCCTTTTTCATGTCATGAAAATGAGTCATTCTTATGCACTTATGCATTTCACATGAAAATTCTAGTGAGACTGATACATGAGGGTTAGCTCAGGTAAACTCTTATACCAGTCATCCTCGCCAGGGAAGTACTACGGAAGCACTAGGGAAACACTACGAAATCTCTATTAAACAATTTGATTTCAGTCCCCACTCCCTAAATATCTAAACAAAGGAGTCGTTATATGCAAGATATCGTATTAGGTATAGATATTGGCACGAGTGCTGTTAAAGTCATTGCTGTATCCAGGTATGGC
Organism: Staphylococcus sp. GDY8P120P; assembly: GCF_017892065.1. Lineage (NCBI taxonomy): Bacteria > Bacillati > Bacillota > Bacilli > Caryophanales > Staphylococcaceae > Staphylococcus > Staphylococcus sp. GDY8P120P. The sequence goes on from NZ_JAESKI010000021.1 coordinate 75,689, forward strand.
AACGTATTACAAAGTGTTCATGCACCACTACAAACAAAGCATGTGGCCAACGGTTATAGTGAGCAAAATCCAGATGACTGGTTTGAGGCTACATGCCATTGCATCCAACAGTTAGTACACAATGAGGCACTCAATCATTATCAAGTGAAGGGCTTATCTTTGTCAGGACAAATGCATAGTTTAGTCATTCTGGATGATGAAAATCAACCCATCCGTGATGCGATTTTGTGGAACGATACAAGATCAACGTCACAATGTAATTTAATTAAAGCACAACTTGGCGAATATGTATTAGACAATCCCGTCCTAGAAGGCTTTACACTCACAAAATTACTATGGATAAAGGACAATGAACCTGAGCACTGGCTCAAAACCAACGTGTTTTTATTACCTAAAGACTACGTGCGTTTTAAATTAACAGGCAAATTAAATATGGAGTATTCCGATGCATCTAGTACATTGTTATTAGATAATCAACAAAAATGTTGGGCTAAAGACATTGGTCGACAATTTGGTGTTGACCATATTTATCCTGATCTCGTGAATTCTGATGCCTTTGTAGGCTACGTCACTAAAGACATAGCTAGACAATTAGGCCTAAATCATGATGTCGCAGTATTTGCAGGTGGCGGAGATAATGCATGCGGTGCGCTCGGTTCAGGAGTTGTCTATGAAAACCAAACGCTGTGTAGCATTGGTACTTCTGGCGTTATCTTAACGAGTGAATCTGAAAAGCAATACGACTATAAACACAATATGCATTATTTTAATCACGTCGTAAACGATATGTCGTACGTCATGGGCGTCACACTTGCAGCTGGCGATAGTTTGACATGGTTAAAAAATCATATGCTCCCGCATTTAAGCTATGAACAAATTGTTGCACAAGCTGAATCATCCACATTAGGCAGTCATGGTCTATTATTTACACCTTACTTATCCGGGGAACGTACCCCGCATGGTGACGCAAGTATTCGAGGGAGTTTTATAGGACTAAAAACGTCGCATCATAGCAGTGATATCGCGCGTGCCGTGATAGAAGGCATTACGTTTTCTTTATATGAATCCATTAACTATCTACGTCACATGGGTAACAATATTGAACATGTGATATCCATTGGTGGTGGCGCAAAAAGTGACTTTTGGTTACAACTCCAAGCCGATATCTTTAATGCTAAAATTAAAAAATTGAAATATGAAGAAGGACCTTGTATGGGCGCAGCCATGCTCGCTGTCTTAGGTTTAGGATGGTACACAGATGCAGCGCATATGACAAAGCATTTTATAAAATATGAACATAGCTTTGAACCTGATGCCCAAAGACACGAACAATATATGGCTTATTTTGAATTGTATCAAGCCGTTTATCAGCAAACACAAGCCATTACAAGTAAATTACTCGAAATATCTGACGTTGATTAACGCTAAAAATATTTTCTGGAGTGAGCGCCATAGAGTGTTCAACCAGTTAATTCAATATCGTAATATACACATTTGTTTTTAAGTGAAACTTGCAAAAAAGAATAGAATACGTTAGATTGTAGATAATTATTCAGAAAATTAGTAAAACGTATTATTAAAAATTAAATAGTTTGAGAAACCACTGGAAGTGCCTTGTAAAAGGCTGAGACCGAAGTAGTAACTTAGGAATTCCCTGAACCTGATCCAGTTTGTACTGGCGTAGGAAAGTGGCGTTTAGGTATATTACTCGTTATTTCAACGTCATTTTTCCAGCAGGAGAAGTGACGTTTTTTTAATGAGGTGAGCCATATGTTTATAGCCATTACTGAATTTGAAAATTTAGATTCAAACGATATTCAACATTACACAACCATAGCATCCGTTATTGATTATTTAATGATACGTACGCCAATGTCACAACAACAACTAATAGATTGGATAAATCGCTTAATACAGGCAGGGTTTCCGAAAAATAAAATCATTATTCATAGTCATATTGCAGTTTTAGAACAATGCCATTTATCAGCAATCCATTTTAGAGAAGCTGACACACGAATAAAGGATTTTAAAAAATCACACCCTCATATTCAAATCAGTATGTCGACGCATCACGAGGAAAGTGTCAAACAAGCACAAGCACTCAATTTAGATTTTATATTGTTTAGTCATATTTTCAGAACAAATTCTAAGCCTAATCAACCACCACGAACAAAGTCAGAAATTGATAAAGTGTTACAGTACCCTATGCCAACCGTAGCACTTGGAGGTGTGAATGAACAAACCTTGAATGATTTGCCGAAAGGATTTGATGGGATTGCAGGTATAACGCTATTCAGACGAAAAAACAAAAAAACGATGCAATTATTAAGGGAGCGATGGAATGAATACCAAATTTGATGTCATTATTATTGGATCCGGTGTAATAGGTATGTCGATTGCAAGAGAATTAAGTCAAAAAGGTCTGCGGATAGCCATTATAGATCGCAATGTTCGCGGTATGTATGCCTCTTACGCAGCTGGAGGTATGTTAGGTGCACATAATGAATTTACGGAATCTTGTAGTTTATTTCATTTAGCAAGACAATCTCAAGCCATGTTTCATTCCCTTAAAGATCGTTTGCTGTCTGAGGTCGGTCTAGATATTGAATATTTGGAAAGCGGCCTAGTTAAAATGGCAAAAAATGAGATAGATAATCCCATTGTGGAACAGCAATTCCAATTTCTACACCAGCACGATTCGAACACACAATTATTATCTTCCAAGTCCCTTGAAGCCATTACAGACAATAACGTTCAATCTCAAACTTTAACCGCGATGCTGATACCTAAAGATCATCAAGTCAACGCGAATCAATATACCAAAGCCCTATTACTTTCCTTAGCCAAACGCCATATCCAATTGATTGATCATAGTGAAGTTCAAGCAATTACAAAGCAAAATAACGGCTATACAGTCATGACGCAAAAAGACACGTACCGTGCCGAAAAGGTTGTCGTTGCAGCTGGTGCTTGGAGCGGTCAATTATTAAATCAATATTTTTCCCAAAATCCTGTCACGGGTGTCAAAGGTGAAGTACTCTTAGTCGAACACCCCACGTTAAACCTGCAGACCACCCTATTTATGACAAATGGTTGCTATATCGTTCCAAAAAAGAATCACCGTTATTTAATCGGTGCTACAAGCTATGTTGATGATTATTCTATCGGCGTGACGAAACCCGGAAAACATTGGTTGTGCAAACAAGCGCAACACTACGTACCAAACTTAGCAAACAGTAAACTGATTCATCAATGGTCTGGTATCAGACCGACTTCAACAAACGGTCAACCCATTATGGATGAAGTAGACCATCATTTATTCGTTGTTACCGGTCATCATCGCAACGGCATTCTGTTATCACCACTGATTGGTTTAAAAATGAGTGAATGGATTGAAAGTGGACGCAGACCCACTGAATTTGAAGACTTTTCAATTGAAAGGAGCTGTAAAACATGAAATGCGTTATAAACGGTGATTATTTTACTTTTAATCAAGCAGTCAGTATCCAAGCTATTTTACAAGAATTAGAGTTGGATGCCGATAGAGTCATTGTTCAGCATAATGAAAATTTAGTAAAACAAGCAGATTTTCAAGCAGTAAAGATTAATGATCAAGATTGTCTTGAACTATTAGAATTTGTAGGAGGCGGATAAAATGTTTAAAATTGGTGACTTTGAATTAAAAGCGAGATTATTATTAGGTACAGGTAAGTTTGACAACGAAGCGATACAAACACAAGCGATTGAAACGTCTGAAACTGAAGTATTAACCTTTGCAGTCAGACGTATGAACTTATACGACAAAGCATTGCCTAATCCATTAGCAAAAGTTGATTTATCAAAATTCATTACTTTTCCAAATACGGCAGGCGCAAAAACAGCAGATGAAGCAGTGCATATTGCTAAAATTGCCAATCACGCCGGTGTCTGTGACATGATCAAAGTTGAAGTGATTGGTGATGACGAAACATTGTTGCCAGATCCATTAGAAACTTATAAAGCTTGTGAAATATTATTAAAAGAAGGCTATACCGTTTGTCCATATGTATCTAATGACGTGGTATTGGCCAAACGTTTAGAAGATTTAGGCGTACACGCGATTATGCCTTTAGCATCTCCAATTGGAACGGGGCGCGGAATCAATAATCCATTAAATTTACATTATATTATTGAACGAGCCAACGTACCGATCATTGTTGACGCAGGCATCGGGTCACCTAAAGACGCCTGTCATGCAATGGAGTTAGGTGCAGATGCAGTGTTGCTAAATACAGCCATCTCTAGTGCCAAAGACCCTGTAAAAATGGCTGAAGCAATGAAATTAGGCATTCATGCAGGTAGACTAAGTTATGAAGCTGGTCGCATTCCAGTTAAATACACTGCTCAAGCATCTAGCCCACAAGAAGGCATTGGATTTCTATGAATGAACGCTATAGTCGACAAATACGTTATCACGATTTTGGCAAAGAAGGACAGAATCGGCTACAGAAGATCCACGTGATGATTATGGGCGCCGGTGCATTAGGCAGTCATAGCGCAGAAATGCTAGCGCGCATGGGTGTGGGTCAGTTAACAATCATTGATATGGATATCGTTGATGAATCCAACTTGCACAGACAAGCAACCTACGATGAGTCCGACGCAGCCCATATGGTGCCTAAAGTAGAAGCATTGAAGACCCACCTCAGTCTTATCAATAGCGAGGTAACCATTACCGATGTAAATCAAGAACTAACACCTTCCAATATTGAAGCCGTTCTAACAGAGGCACAACCCGATATCGTTATAGATGGTATGGATCATTTTGAAATCAGATACCTCATTAATGAAGCTTGCCATAAACTGCATATCCCGTGGATTTATGGCGCCGCCGTTGGGAGTAAAGGTACAGTCTTTGGCATAGATTATACAGGTCCTTGCTTAAAATGCATGCTCCAAACCATACCAACGACCGGTGAAAGTTGCGCTATTAATGGCGTCTTACCTCCCGTCGTATCTCAAGTAACAAGCATGCAAGTCTCAGAACTCATTCGATGGGTCGCTGGTGAAGGCTTTTCTCAAAAAATAATGACCTTCGATTGCTTTAATTTAAAATTTAACACATTTAACGCAGAAAATTTGAAGGATCCCCAATGTCCTACATGTATACGTCATAACTATGAGCTACTCCATACACAGCAAAAACAATCTATTGAAGCACTTTGCGGAGATGCTTTCTTGTTCCGGTTTGGCACTCAAATCTTCGAACATGTAGACTATCTACCACTCAATGTAACGAAAAGTAATCATTTTGTGAAATTAGCTCATTACGGAGACTATACGATGACCATTTTTAAAGATGGACGTACACACGTATACGGCATTAAAAATCAGACACAAGCCAAAACAGTTTATAACCAACTCTTGAAAGCCATAAAATAGCGCCACGACTTAACTTGTGTGATTTATATTGCTGTGAAGCACTGGGGAATGATGATTTGTGCGGTATGTCGTTTAGAGCGCGTGATGGGATAAGTCGCATTTCTAGATAGGCATGGTGTATGAATTAATTTATGATAAAAATAGGGCGTATCCCTTTATTATTAAAGATACGCCCTACTCTATTTGTTTCAAATAGATGCCAAAAGTATATTAATGTTATTGTGGTTTCGCTTTTGCTGCATGTCTAGCTGCTTTAACATCTTCAGCTGTTTTTCTATTTTCTTCAGCCTCTTTTTTTGTAGCTTCATCACCACATACCACGTGGTCGATTTTATTTTTTAACGCTTCATAGCCTTGTTCAGCAACAAGCACTTTATCATTTTTATGATCTTCATCTCCAAAATATGTTGCATCCATACCTGCATTATGATGAAAATCCGTATTTGTTGCCCCAGGTAACATAGCCGTTACATTAATATTTTTTTCTTTCAATTCTTCTCTTAACGCTTCAGCAAACATAAATCCAAATGCTTTGGACGGTCCATAAACAGTCTCATATGGTGTTGGTAACGTAGCAGATAATGATGAAACGATTAGAATATCACCAGATTTATTTTTGGCCATATGCTGTGAAACCCTTTTAGCCATATGAACCATACCTGAAATATTAATATCAATCAGTTTTAACTCTTCATCTAAATCATTTTCTAAAAATGCTCCACCAATACTAATACCAACATTTAAAACTGCCGCATCAACAGTACGATTTTTATTTTCAACAAAACGCCAAAAATCTTCTACCCCATCATAAGTTGACGCATCGGCTTGAAATGGATACGTTTCAACACCTAATTTTTCAATTTCTTTTGCAGAATCATAAATTCTATCACTTGAGCCTGACATTGCAACATCATAACCATCTTTTGCAAATAATTTTGCCAATTCAAAACCTAATCCTGAACTTGATCCTGTTATCAATACGAGTTTTTTATTTTCAACCATTTGAAACGCTCCCTTTAATTTAATATTTATATTTTTATACTAAGGGTTAAAGTGCACTTTATAGCAAATAATTAGTTTTGACTGTTCTTTTCATATTCCTTTTCTAAATCATTAAAATATTGAAGTTTTACGTCTACTTTATTAAATGCTTTGTCTAACGCTTCTTGTTGCTGTTCTAAAACTTTCTTATGATTTAATAAAATTTTACGCCTAGAGTCAAAATCTTTTTCTCCATTCACGGTCATTGTAATAATTTTTCTTAAATCATTGATAGACATACCCGTTATTTTCAAGCAATTTATGAAATCAAACCAACCTAAATCACTTTCTTTAAAGACTCGATAACCAAGTTCATCTCTTTCAATAAATGGTAATAACCCCTCTTGTTCATAATAACGAATTGTATGCGGTTCTAAATTCGTCTTTTGCGCTACATCTTTAATATACATACCCTTCTCCTTTTCATTAACATTTTAAAAGTGTTATTCAAGAAAAACAGATTCAAATACATTTTGTTTTTGGTACATATCATACCACTTGTTAGCTATAAAATCTGGGATAACACCAGTAACATTTTAATCAAATACTAAAAGTTTATTACCCATAATATATAAAAACCACACTAATAAACTATTTCATTTATGATGCACACTTGCTTATAGGATTGATAATGAGGTACTTCTAAATTTTACAAGAGTAAATACATCTATAGATATATTTTTACTTTCTAATGAATAAGTAACATTTTCCATTAAAAAAACACCTTCGTATAAATTCATTTTTAGTATAAATTCAACGAACGTGTTTTTATATTATTTTTAGAAAGTAGGATTTATTTTACAATAATAAGAGAAAATTCAACTGATAATTTCCTAAACATTAAGCTTTATACAAATAAACTTATAAATAAAATAAATATAATTCCTGAAACTGAAAGAACAGTTTCTAAAAGTGACCATGTTAAAAATGTTTCTTTAATCGTAAGTCCAAAATATTCCTTGTTACCATACCGTACCCATACAATATTAATATCTTTTCACACTTATATATTTTAATATCACGCTTTAGAAAGCACGAAAAACCCGAAGTAAAAAACCATAAAAATTGCACCCTTTAAAGTTAGAATTTTAGTCCGACTTTAGGGAGTGCATATCATTTGAATTCAACGAAAGTGTTTTTTATTGTTATGACTTATATTCAACTATATAAAATTATTAGATTTAACTAATTGAACTTTTTATTTGTATCTCGACCACCTTCTATTGCTTCGTCGAGATATTCTATATTAGATTCTAAGTTAATAACGCTGTAGTATGGTTTAGATTTAATTCGCTCTTTATCACCAATAATATAAAATTCTTTTTTAGCTCTTGTTACAGCAACGTTTAATAAATTTGGTTTTGCACATGACCAATTGACTGCCCCATCTTGATTATTGTCAGTACCTATTACAAAATAAACTTTCTTTGCTTCTTTACCCTGGAATGTATGTACAGTTCCAATTGAATTTTTGATCCAGTCACTTACTTTTTTAGTATCATCGCTTACAGTTTGAATCAATTCTCTTCTTGCTAATAATTGAATTTGTTTTTTTACTTCAGTAAATGGTGAAATGACATAAACGCTTGGTTCATTCTCTCCATTTTCTATACTTTGTTTCCAATCGTTTTTAAGTAGTGCTATGACTTTATCCCCTTGTTCTTTTACGAATTGCCTCTGTACAGAATTACCTTTAACATCATACCATCCCATCCAGTTTTACCTATATCGGTAATAGTTTTAGGTAAGACCATTTTATTATCATAGGCAATTTGATTGGCGATAGTAAACATTGGCTTTAAACATCTTCTATGTACCCATAATGGAATTCCAATCCAGTGTTTTTTAGCATCATCATCCGTCTGGGTTTTCCAATATCCATATTTATTTGCAAAGTCAGCTACGGTTTGAACAGAAGATTCTTTTGAAAGTAAGCGTTCATGAATATTATAGCCTTTTCTAATATTAGCTATTAAATTATCTTCCATTGTTACTACTGGCTCTATTTGAATAGGATCTCCAACTGCAATCACTCTCTTAGAACGATATAATGCACCGACTGCTGCTTGTGGTAGGGCTTGTCCGGCTTCATCTATAAACAAGTAATCAATAAAATCTTTAGGCAAACCTCTATACATTGATGCAAAACTTGCAAATGTTGTACTCACTACAGGAAAAATAAGATGCATCACATTCCATGCATTAGTCACTCGAATCGGCGCTGAATCAAGATATGAATTACGAGCTTTAAAGTCTTGCATAGCATAATAAACTGGACCATTATTGGCAATTAATATCAGTTTTTGGAGTTCCATTGCTTTTAAAAATAATAATCCACGATGATATTGTAATTCATTAGAATTCCACAGGTTTTCTACCTGACGTTTTTCATATTTATTTTTATTCCAAAAATCAGAATCAGGAAATGTCACATTAGAATCACTTTTATATTGATTATACTCTGTCAATTTAAGATAAAGTCCGTATAATAGTGTAAAAGTAAAAAGGCCATATAACAGTCCTTTTACGGTACAATGTTTTTAACGACAAAAACATACCCAGGAGGACTTTTACATGACCCAAGTACATTTTACACTGAAAAGCGAATAGATTCA
>NZ_JAESKI010000022.1:0-35558 GCF_017892065.1 Staphylococcus sp. GDY8P120P
ATTTTAAGGGTTCAGTGCCATTTCTATCTTGCCTCTTTATAAATTACTTTGAGTATGATTTCTGTCGTAGTTTAGCATATTATATTATTAAGTTTAAATTACTTCTAAGAAATTCTAGTTTTATGCATCAACCGCGGTTGGTATGTTGCACTATAGATGTCAATATTGTGTGTAGCGATAGCATGGATTAATTTAGCGAAAACGGTAGGTGAACAAGAAACATTGATGGTATTACGATTGAAGGTATAAACGATAGTTTCTTTTTGATTGATTAAATTCATGATATCGATAACTTTATCTTTAATGAATGCGTCATGAAGGCCGTCAACAGCAAGTTCGAAACGTTTAGATGATAATAACAAATGATCTAGATCGATGAGTTCATGTGAGTGGTTACTTTCTAGTATTTGATAGATTAAATAATTATGGAAACTGAGAAAACTTACTAAATAAGGTAATTGTTGCTTTGATAAATTAACTTCTAAAGCAAACAAATTATTTTTTTTGAAAATAGCAAACTTAAATGATTCACAAAAGTGAATTTGCTTGCAAAGTCTAATTAAATTTTTGCGAATGGCACGTTTATTCAAACCACTGATGTTCAACACAAACGTTTCAGTTTTATCTAAAAACATATTATACCTCCGTATCTATGTAAAGTGACAAGTGCATATTAAACCTAATATATTATTGTCCTTAAAAATTATACATGTTTTAAATTCTATTAAATTGTACCACTCTTTTTCGAAGAAGACACTAGGTCTTTAGAACGAAGTGTTCATTTTCTTTATATTTTTATATAATCAGATTGCGAATATTTTGAAAATTCTGTTGTTTAGGATTTTAAAGTATGGTACATTTTTCTTTATTAATACATAAAGGGAAGTGTTTCTAGATGTTATCAAAAGTGAGTAAGTTTGCAACGAACACATTCTTGGTATGGATGCTCATTGCAGCGATTATTGGGTTTATATTCCCAATGCAACTTGCTACTTTAAGTAGTTGGGTACCTTATTTATTAGGAATTGTAATGTTAGGCATGGGGTTAACGATAGACCCTAAAGATTTCAAAATCGTATTCCAAGCACCACGTTCAGTGATTATAGGCGTTGTACTTCAATATACAATTATGCCTTTAACTGCATTTTTAATTGCTAAATTATTTCATTTGCCACCAGAAGTAGCTATAGGTGTCATTTTAGTCGGATGTTGTCCTGGTGGAACATCTAGTAATGTGATGAGTTATTTGGCAAATGCGAATGTTGCTCTATCAGTGGCTATCACGAGTGTTTCTACATTGTTAGCGCCATTTTTGACGCCAGCTTTAATATATTTATTTGCGCATGAATGGCTACAGGTTTCATTTTTAAGTATGTTTTGGTCAGTTGTTCAAGTTATTTTAATACCTATTATTATTGGCTTTATACTTCAAAAAATATTTAAAAAATTCGCGGATAAAACTGCGACAGCTTTACCAATTGTATCAGTGGTAGCTATTTCATTAATACTCGCATCAGTGGTTGGCGGGAGTAAAACGCAAATATTAGAAACTGGTTTGCTTATATTTGCTGTTGTTATCTTGCATAATATCGTTGGTTATACGCTTGGTTATACATTGGCAAAAATTATGAAATTAGATCGTCCAGATAAAAAAGCTGTATCGATAGAAGTAGGTATGCAAAATTCTGGTCTTGCGGTTTCTCTTGCAACGGTACATTTTAGCCCATTATCTGCGGTGCCAGGGGCCGTATTTAGCTTAATACATAATATTACAGGTCCAATACTTGCAAAATATTGGAATAAAAGGTGAACACAATGTTGACATAAGTAATTGTAATATATGTATTATAAAAAGAGGTAATCATTTAAAATAAATCAATATTACATTTACGGTTTGAAATCGGCATGGGATGTTTGAAATGATGACAAACTTAAAGTTATGATTTTTGAATTATCGTTTTGCATATTTTAGTGTGACTCTAGCACGTCAATCATGTTTCAACCCTGGATGTGATATTGATAGTAGATGGCTAGAATGATAATTAACAACGTTTGTGCATGTGTTTTAGCTCACGTTCATCTACTTGATTCTATTAGTGATTAATACTGGCGCTTTAGCTGTGGGCCTCTTTTTTAGTTATCATTGTCAGGGTGGGATAACGAAATCATTTTATAAAATGATTTCTGTCTCACTCTCTTTTTTGATTTCAATAATATAAAACGTGACCTTACACAGTAGTAAATATGATACACTTACAATAATATGAACTTATATATTTTGGGAGGAAAATGTATGTATAGAGCGGTTGTATTTGATTTTGACGGCACAGTGGTAGACACAGAAAAACATTTATTCGAGATTATAAATAAACATTTAAACTATTATGGTTTACAGGAAGTGACATTTGATTTTTATCGACAATCAATTGGTGGGCTTGCTTCAGCATTGCACCAGCATTTAGAAGCACAACTTGGCAAAGCACGCAAAGAAGCCATATATAAAGAACATAATGAAACAAGTGCAAATTTACCTATGGTTAAGCATATTAAGCAACTAATGGAATACTGTAAAAAGCGTCATATTCCTATGGCTATTGCTACAAGTAGTTTTAGAAATGATATTCAACCGACATTTGACCGATTGGGATTAGATACGTATATCGATGTAGTAGTTGGACGTGAGGACGTAGAAGAAATCAAACCGAGTCCTGATTTATACTTAACAGCGGTTCAAAGATTAAATTATAATCCGGTTAATTGCCTAGCAATAGAAGATTCAGTCAATGGTGCTACTGCAGCTGTAAATGCAGGATTAGATGTGATTGTGAATACAAACGAAATGACAGAACAACAAGATTTTAGCCACGTTTCATATGTTGGTAAAGATTTAACCGGCACAGAAATTATCGAAAACTATTTTGAAAAAAGTAGAGGCTAATGAAATATGAATGGTTATTTAATTTTATTTTTCTTAGGCGGTCCTATTGTTCTAGCTATTGGCAATTTAGTGCTTGGTCCTATTTTTAATAAAAAAGTGCCTTTGAAAATTCAATTTAAATCGTTTATGGTTGGAAGCTTCATTTATTTACTGGGCGCGTTCGTATTATATTATTTAGTATTACAAGATCAATTTTAATAAATTAAAACCCCTGATTTGAACACTTGGATGAAAAAATGTTCAGATCAGGGGTTTATTATAAACTATGAATAGAGGAAACGATCGTGTTCCCTAAAGGTAAGTATTATTTTAAGAATTGAAATATAAGCGTTACAACAACTAAAACAAGCAGAATAGCGTCAATACCTACCATAATTGCAAAACGTGGATTCTTTTCGCCTGTAGCTTTCGATTTTTTAACAGCTTTTAAATTAGGGATTAGACTTACAATTAATAAAACAACAACAACAATACCTATAAAAATACTCATGACTGATCACCACCATTTTTATTTTTTTCTGCAAATTCCCAAATATAACCAGCTATTATACCGATGATGAGTCCAACTATAATGCCTATTTTAAGTGCAGAAAACATGGCGCTAATAATAATTGCAATTAGTAATGAGATAGGAAGCGTGATTCCAAATTTATATTTTCGTTCTGGTGAGTTCACAATGGCAAAAATAAAATAATACAAGATACCAAATACGACTATGGTAAGCAGACTTCTTAAAATTAATGGGCCTGCAGAAGCATCATTACTACTAAAATAATTAATTAAGAAAAACAACACACCAAAGATAATTGCAACTGTGATTGTTCGCTTCAATAGATGTTTATTCATATTGAACTCCTTTTTAATAAAATCTATTGAGCATTATACCATATAAAGTAAGGTAACTATAATTTCATCTATTGTAAATTATACCAATGTAATCAAAATAATATTCAATATTTGGCATGCTTTTTATCTCCATGATATTGATGGTGGTCATTTAAATAAGCGTAGAATAAACCAATCACTAAGCCGCCGCCTATGTAATTACCAATACCAGCGCCAATCAGGTTAATGGCAGCTGGAATAATTGAGAAAATGTCACTTTGATAAACTATCCCACCGGCAAAAAGTACTGTATTATATACGACGTGTTCATAACCCATAAATGCAAAAATGGAGACACCAAACATCATGACAAACATTTTTGCTAAAACATCATCAATTTGCATAGCGATGACCAATGAAATATTAATAAAAAAATTAGCAAAAATACCTTTAATCATAATTGCTATAAAACCTGCGGATAATGTCTTATGATCAATCGTACTTTCTAGCTGTTGCATCATTGCAGGTGTCATAACATCTGAAGCTCGAATTAATAAAAAGAATATAAATCCGCCTAAAGCATTGCCAATAAAGCACATTATAAATATTTTCAAGACACGCATAGGGGTGATAACGCGATAATAGAGACCGACTGTAAAATACATAAAATTACTAGTTAAAAGTTCAGAATTTGTGAAAAGTATGAGCACTAATGCAAAGCTAAATGCAATAGCAGCTATTAAATTAGTTAAACCCACAGAAACACTAGGTGTTAAGGCAGCTTTAATAAGTAATACAAACACTGTGATGACACCTAAGATAAACCCTGCCATAATCGCACGCAATAAGTATCGTTTTAAATAAAAGCTTTGTAAAATATCTTTGGCTCGAATTGTTTCTACCACATGATGCACCCATGCTTTACCATAAAAAACTTTATCCCATTTAATATTTTTCTCGTTCAAAACCTTAACCTCACTTTCCGTTAATTAAAGATAGTATACTATGATATAACGCATTTGTGAAATAAATCACAAATTATTTTTGGTTTTATATAACAGGATATAGAGGAGTGAGACAAAAATCATCTTTTTCTAAAAGAGATTTAGTCTCCTTATATAGGTAAATCACACTACCAAAGAGATATTCATTTAAACGAATGACTTAAGCTTGCCGCATGCATAAGTGTTACTAAGGTTAAGCAGATTATATGAACTTGTGGCTGTACCTAAGTATCACTTTCTACTTTTTATACCAGTGATATACTGACTATAAGATGCGTTAGGGCGAAAATTAAGTATAAGGTCCCAGATGTATAAATCGAAGCAAAAATGACATTGCTTTTTACTATTAAATAAACTATAATGATAGCGTTGATGTAAGGGCTTACATTAACAAAAATAATTATTTAAATTTTTTGAATTTATAGTATAATAGCGACATAATAAGTGATTTGTTTTCACTTATATTTGAATGAGATGGGGTTTGAATGATGAATGAGACTAATGAATTACAAAGGGGACTAGGTGCACGTCAAATGAGAATGATTGCACTTGGCGGTACGATTGGTGTAGGTCTTTTTATGGGAGCGACCAGTACGATTAAATGGACTGGGCCTTCAGTTATATTTGCATATTTAATTGCGGGCTTATTTTTATTTTTAGTAATGAGAGCTATGGGAGAAATGGTATATTTACATCCAACTTCTGGTTCTTTCGCAAATTTTGCAAGTGATTACATAAACCCAGTTACAGGCTATTTAACAGCATGGAGTAATATTTTCCAGTGGGTTGTAGTAGGTATGAGTGAGGTAATTGCTGTCGGAGAATATATGAATTATTGGTTCCCTGATTTGCCTCAATGGATCCCAGGTATTATTGTAGTACTTTTATTAGCGGGAGCTAATATGGTATCAGTCAAAGCATTTGGAGAATTTGAATTTTGGTTTGCCATGATTAAAGTAGTAACAATTATCTTAATGATTATCGCTGGTTTTGGATTGATTTTCTTTGGAATTGGTAATGGTGGAGAAGCTATTGGGCTTTCTAACTTATGGGCTCATGGTGGATTTATGCCTAACGGTTGGATTGGTTTCTTCTTTGCCCTTTCAATTGTAATTGGTTCGTATCAAGGTGTTGAATTAATTGGTATTACAGCAGGAGAAACCAAAGACCCACAAAAGAATATTAAAAGTGCGGTTAACGGTGTCATTTGGCGTATATTAATTTTTTATATAGGTGCTATCTTTGTAATTGTAACTGTATACCCTTGGAACGAATTAGGAAATATTGGAAGTCCATTTGTTGCGACATTTGCAAAAGTAGGTATTACATTTGCTGCAGGACTTATTAACTTTGTCGTACTAACTGCAGCAATGTCAGGATGTAATTCTGGTATATTTAGTGCTAGTCGTATGACATTGAACTTATCTCAAAGAGGTATGCTACCTAAAAGCTTTAGTAAAGTTATGAAAAATGGTGTTCCAGTTTGGACAGTAACTGCAATTGCAGTTGGCATATTAATTGGTGCATTATTAAACGTCATTTTACCATTATTTATTAAAGGTGCAGACAGCATCTTTGTTTATGTATATAGTGCATCTATTTTGCCAGGTATGGTGCCATGGTTTATGATTTTAATCAGTCACTTAAGATTTAGAAAAAATCATCCTGAAGAGATAAAGGATCATCCGTTTAAAATGCCTGGTGGAGCAGTAACGAATTATATTACGATGGCTTTCTTTATCATGGTGCTCATCGGCATGTTATTTAATAAAGAAACAGTAGTTTCAGTTATTATTGGTATCGTATTTTTAGGATTTATGACACTATTTTACTATATGAAAGGCTACCATAAATTAAGTGACGATAAGCAACTTTAAGCAATAAGATAATTGCATACTATAATAACATTTTCAGCTGTTTTTCAAGTTATTACATGGCAGCTACAAATAATGAGGTCGAGGCAAAATAATGTCTCGGCCTTAAATGTTATTTAGGCAGTGAAGGTCATACAGAATAATGCATACCTTTAAAATTTAGATTTCTATCCTAACCTTTTTATTTGTCCATGTTATGTGCTATCTAAAAAGAGTGATTTAAAGCAGGATATAAAATTGTAAATCATGAATAATTTATTTACAAAAAATTAATCTAATCGATACATTCACTCAAAACACTTGATTTACACTTAACTTGCAGGGTCATAATACATATCAGAAGGAGTTAATCATTTATGAAATTATTAAATAAGTTAGCTACTGCAACTGTAGCAAGTGTAATGATTGCAGGCGGATCATTGGGTAGTGTACAAACAACTTATGCATCTGGCCAAAAAAGCACATCAGAAGATGCTCAAAAAACGTCAGATGTCGTGTATACGGGTAATACAGAAAACCCTAAAAATGTCATCTTTTTAGTCGGTGATGGTATGGGACCTTCATATAATGCGGCTTATCGCTATTTTGCAGATAATCCAGAAACGAAAGAAATGGAGCAAACTGCGTTTGATAAATACCACGTAGGGAGTCAACGTACAAATCCAAATGATTCGAAAGAAAATGTTACAGATTCAGCTGCAGGCGCAACTGCATTTAGTTCTGGACATAAAACTTATAATGGGGCCATTGGCGTAGATGCTGATAAAAATAAAGTCAAAACTGTTTTAGAACAAGCGAAAGAAAATGGAAAATCGACTGGCTTAGTTTCTACAGCTGAAATCACAGATGCTACACCAGCTGCTTATGCTTCACATGTAGATAGCCGAGATAAAAAGAACGAAATCGCCAAACAATTTTATAATGATAAAATTAATGGAGAACACAAAGTTGATGTATTACTTGGCGGAGGCGCGGCGTATTTTGGTAAAGATAATGATAACTTAAAAAATAAATTTAAAAAAGATGGATATGATGTAGTTACTAATAAAAATGAAATGCAAAATTCAAAAAGTAAGCAAATTTTAGGGTTATTTGCAGATAATAATATGCCTTTGCAAATTGATGCACCAGATAAAAACCCTACATTAGTAGATATGACAGATAATGCTATAAGTAAATTAAAAGGAAATGATAAAGGCTTTTTCTTAATGGTTGAAGGGGCTTCTATCGATAAAGCAGGCCATCCAAATGATATAACAGGTGTGATGTCGGAAATGGAAGGATTTGAAAAAGCATTTGAATATGCAACGAACTACGCAAAGCATAATCCAGATACACTGGTTGTAGCGACAGCAGATCATTCGACAGGTGGACTGTCTATTGCTAAAGGCGAAGATTATGTATGGAATCCAGATTCAATACATAAAATGAAGCATTCTGGTAAATACATGACTGAAGAAATTGAAAAAGGTAAAAACGTCGAAAAAGTGATTAACAAAGGCTATGGTTTCGCGATTTCAAAAAATCAAATGGATGATATAAAAGAAGAAGCTAAGAAACTGAAAGACTTTAAAAAAGACAAAGATAAATATGAAGCACAATTGCAAAAAGTTCAAGATGCAGTACAAAAACCTATTAATGATAAATCACATACAGGATGGACAACTACAGGTCATACTGGAGAGGATGTAAATACGTATGCTTATGGTCCTGGCAGTGAGAAATTTAAAGGTAACATAGATAATACAGATAATGCCAAAAATATTTTTGATATCTTTCAAAGCGATGTGAAGTAGCGGTGTAATACATTATTAACATTGATTATTTTTAATAAACTTTCAAAAGCGTTTTGAAATATAAGGATAAAAGATTCGCATAAAAACGAGCCCGAGACATCAATAATGTCTCGAGCTCTTATATTATATAGGCGTAGCGGATAAAGTGCGGCTTCTAAAGTAACACTTATACATGAACGCATGCTTATGTAATTCGCTTAACCTAACTGTTTTGATAATCTTCTTTGCTAGAGCGGGACAACGAAATCATTTTTGAAAACTGTGATTTCTGCCCTGCTCTCATTTTTTGTTTGAAATATTATAGATTAAAAAGTGATGCATCAATGCTTAAATTGAATTTTAGATAAATGCTTACGATAATTATCAAGTGCCATTTTAGATTGTGTAATGGAATCTAAAGAACGTTGATAATTTAACGCAATAAATCGATAATAAAGGATATCTACTGTAAATAATTGTGCAAATAAAGATGTTGTTGCAGCCATACGAAGTTCATTTTCATCTGTTTGACCATAAGTTAAAATATAATCCGAAATTTTGGCCACAGGGTTATCAGTAGAACTTGATATGGTAATAATGGGAATGTTGTAATCTGTGGCGACTTTGGCCATTGATTGCATTTCACTGTGAGTACCCTGATTCGTTACGAAAATAACACAATCTTGTTCATCGTGTGTAGCCATTGTAGTCATCAATAAATGTGTTTCTTGAATTAACCTTACATTTAGTCCGATTCGAGACAATTTTTGATATAAATCTGTAACGATTACGAGTGATGCACCATATCCAAATAAGAATATCGTACGCGCCTGTTTTAATGCATCACATATATTGTCTATGTTGTGCTGCTCAATTTGGGATGCAACATAACTCATCGTATCTGTGGCTCTTGCAAGCATTTTTGATTTAATAACATCCACAGATTCATGATCTATTAGTTCCATCGAATTATTATTGATTGCATCTTCAGGCAAATAACGTGAAATTGTTATTTTAAGTTCTTGAAACCCTTTTTCAGTAATTTTTTTACTAAAACGCACAATCGAAGCTGTACTTGTATTGATTTCATTTGAAAGATCTTGAACAGACATGTTTATAATACGATGTGGTGCATTTAAAATAAAATCAGCAATTTTCTTTTCACTTTTTGTAAAAGTTCCATACATATTATCAATTTTATAAAGTACGTTGGTCATAGTTTAACCACCTAAGTTATCAGATTCTCTCATTGATTTTGTTGTACCTAAGAAGAAGGTGAAGAGGAAACCACCGATATAAGCAGCGATTAATCCAGCAATATAACCTAAATACATATGATCTGAAATCAAAGGTAATAACGAAATACCACTTGGCCCGATAGCAGTGGCACCAATATGTCCGATGCCGCCAATTACTGCTCCTCCGATGCCGCCACCAATGCACGCGGTAAAGAATGGTCTTCCAAGCGGTAATGTGACCCCATAAATCAAAGGTTCACCAATGCCTAGGAAACCTACAGGAAGCGCACCTTTAATCGCATTTCTTAGTGTAGTATTTTTCTTGCATCTTACCCAAAGTGCTAATGCGGCGCCCACTTGTCCTGCGCCAGCCATCGCGGCAATAGGTAGTAAATAAGTAGCACCAGATTGATTAATCATCTCAATATGAATAGGGGTAAATATATGATGTAATCCTAACATAACTAATGGTAGGAAGAAAGCACCGATTACAAAGCCGCTAAAGATACCACCGATATCTATAACGCCATTGACAACAGATACTAAACCATCAGATACGAAACCTGCTAAAGGCATAATAATAAATATAGTTAATAAACCTATTACAAACAGTGTGATTGTAGGTGTGACAATAATATCGATTGCATTCGGCACAATTTTATGTAATCTCTTTTCAACTAAACTTAATAACCAAACAGCAAAGATGACGCCGATAATCCCACCTTGCCCTGCTTGTAAAGGATCACCAGTGAAAATGTTAACAATCATATTCTCGTCAGTTAAACCAGTTAATAATGTTGTTCCTCCAATGACACCACCTAAACCTGGTGTCGCACCAAACTCTTTTGCCGCATTAATACCAGTAAATATTGCTAAATAAGCTAACATACCATCTTTAATTACATTAAAGACAGTGACAAGTTGTGTTATCCATTCTCCAGATATAACATTAGCTGCTAATAAGTTACTCAATACTGCGCCAATACCGCCAATTAATCCTGCACCAATAAACGCAGGTATTAAAGGTATAAAAATATTAGCAATTGTCTTTAATAATTTATTGAATTTACCTCGTTTTTGCTTACTTTGAAAAGCTTCTTTATTTTCTTTAGCCCTTGCTTCAGTCTCAGCTTTATAATTTCTTGAGTGGTGGGGGATCGTTTCACCTAAACGAACACCGCTTATTTCAGATATATGTGACGCTACTTTATTAACAGTGCCGGGGCCAACTACGATTTGGACACGGTCATCTTTCACAACACCTATAACGCCTTCAGTAGCTTTTAATTTATCATAATCGATTTTATTTTCATCAATCACTTTAATTCTAACGCGCGTCATACAGTTTATGACATTATCCATATTGTCTAGGCCACCGACTGAATCGACGATATTTTCCGCAAGTGTTTGCTCTTTAGACATCAGACAAACCTCCTATATATCAGTGTTTAATTTTTAATCGCTTGTTTAATGATATGATTATTATCTTCTAAACGCTTAGTTGCTTCCACTTTAGAGATGTCACACATATGCATGACAATAGCAATTTTTAGATTTTGATCTGCTGATTTATACAATTGTTGGGACTGTTGTTGTGAAATGTCACAGATATCTTGAATAATACGAATAGAACGGTCGATTAGTTTTTGATTTGTAGCTTTTACGTCTACCATAAGATTATCATAAACTTTACCTACACCGACCATTGTCACAGTGGAAATCATATTGAGTATTAGTTTTTGTGCTGTACCTGATTTTAATCTCGTAGAACCAGTTAATATTTCAGGGCCTACATTCACTTCAATTGAATTGTTTGCTACTTTACTTATTTTTGCATCAGTATTACAAGCAATTGAAATAGTGTGTGCGCCTACGTCATTCGCGTATTGTAAACCGCCTATGACGTATGGCGTATGCCCACTTGCTGCTATACCAATTACGACATCCTTCTCGTTCAGATGTATATGTTGTAAATCTTCTGCTGCTAAAGGCGCACTATCTTCTGCGCCTTCGACCGCCATAGTCATTGCTTTTTGTCCTCCTGCAATTAACCCAATCACTTCATCTGAAGAAGTATTGAAAGTTGGCACACATTCAGCAGCATCAAGTACACCTAATCTGCCACTAGTGCCCGCACCCATATAAATAATGCGTCCGCCAGCTCTGAATTGCTGGGTCGTAATTTCAATAACTTTAGTTAAATTAGGAATACTTTTTCTGATTTCTTGAGGCACTTTTTGATCTTCGTCATTCATTGTTTCAAGTATTTCTTTTATTGTCATTTCATCTAAATGCATTGTGGCGTCATTTCTAGATTCGGTTGTTAAATCGCTCATCAATTTTGCTCCCTTGTTTTAAGAATAAAGTTAAAAGTATCGTTTGGTTGCATGCAATGAATTAATGCATGTTCTGATGCAATGATTTCACCAACAACATTGACATGCTGATGGGCAGGTAAATCAGTGCGTATAATTTGTAATTCACCTTGGTAGCGATGATTCAATTTATTATCTAACGTAACGCTGCCAGTTCTTCGGTGTATGGTTTGGTTAGGTTTAATGTCAAATGTACAATAATGACGTGCTTCTTGGGACCTAACAACAAGATTAGGGGCATCAGGCCTGACCGTATGTTGCTGTTGTAATATAGATGTTGCTTGTAAGTCGGATAAATTTAACGTAAAAGTAAAGTGTCTATGACATAATATACTGATTAATTGCTGCGCCGTTGTCTCATCTAGTTTAGAGTCACCGATTAAAATTTGCGTCGTCGCATTATTTAATAGTAGTTGCGCACTTTCTACAGGGTGTTTATCTCGGGTTGATTCAATTGTAGGTAACCCTTTAAAAAGAGGGCCTCGAGCGGTTGTTCCTGCGATAAATCCAAAAATAGTCGCGTTTGGATTATACTTAAGAATTAATATGTTTTGCTTATTTACAAATTGATCATCTAAACCAGTGTCAGGGCGTGGATAATAGTTATGGCAATAACATAAATAGGAAAAATCATCTAGTTGTTCATACAGTTGTCGTAGCATTGATTCGGAAAGTATACTTGCGTTCAAGCAACATTGAAAACCATGATTGATGATATCATTAATGACTTCAATAGAAGTGCTGTGGTCAATACGAATTATAAACTGCGCATGTTGATATGCTTGCAGAAACTCATAAAAAGAGTGATCCAGCAATGAAGGATTGATATCAATCATATACGTCAGATGATTGTTTGATAAATAATCTAATAGTTCTCCCAAATAGCGATATTTTGTTTTATCCTCCTCCTCAGGAATTTGGACAGATGTGAAAATCGTAGTGTATCCCAAAGAGATCATTCGTGTAATATACGATTTATCAATGGGTTGTCCTAAGTAAATAGAAAAGCCATGCATTGTTATCACTCCTATATTGCTGTAATCGATTTCATTTTACAATACATGAAAAAGTATTACAATTTTAATTTGAAAAGGGCATAGTTTTTGAAATTTTATTACAAGAAGTTGCTCAACGTTTTGTGTATATCTAATAGGTGACGTTGGATGGCTTCAATGTATTTAATTGTGTTGCCGATTGTTAATTCTTCTATTGGATGATTGCTATGTTTTACAAGAAATTGGTAGTAATTATAGTGTGGGAGTGAAAATCGTTGCATTGAAACATCTGAAAATGAGGAGAGTTCTTGGCTAATAAAATGTTCAATATCAATTTTATGTTGTGCTTTTTTTCGGTTTTGAGTTACGATTGCAAATTTATAAACTTCAATTAAATTAAGTAAGTTATGAATACGTTCTTCTAATTGATGATATTCTAAGTTATACATGAAAGACATCCTTTCTAAAATTATTTATATTAAAGTAATGAACTCATTTTTATTAAATAATGAATGATGATATTATAAGCAATATAAAATGATTAGAAATTGAAGGGAGCCTATTAAAATTGGAAAGAAGGAAATACCGTTTTAAAGATATTGTGTGGAAAGATTTTTCATTGCTTGCCATTTTAATTGCAAGTATGATCGTTTTTTCACTGCTTGGTATAGTGATTGGTTTCTTGTATATAGACAATTTATCTGAAAAAATTGCATTAAAGATAAGTGTAATTGCGCAATTACTTGCCTATTTAGTGACAGCGTGTAGCTTTTATTTTTTACATATGAATGATTTTAAATATCATTTGCGCAAAAATATAAACTTTGTAAAAAATCATTACTTATTTCTTATTATAGTGACAGTAACGATGATGGTTTGTAGCACTATATATAATACAATCATGCAATACTTACCGGATGGAATTGGGTTTAGTGAAACACAAAATGAGTTAGAATTAATGGGGCTATTTGATAAGCCTGCATTTTTGCCAGTTACATTTTTATTAATAGTTATTGGTGCCCCATTAGTTGAGGAAATATGCTTTAGACATTTATTAATAGGTGAATTAGGTAAGAAATTTAATTTCATCGCTATGGGTATTGTATCAACCATTCTTTTTTCATTGATGCATGTGGTTGGCGCAGAGTCACCGTTTGAAATAGGGAGTTATTTAATATTAGCTATTGCAATGGTATATGTTTATTTGAAATCAGGTCGTAAACTTATTGCTAGTGTAAGTCTTCATATGTTGAATAATTTGATTTCATTTATCTTTACTATAATTACCTTATATACATAAGTTTTTGATTTAAAAAAATCCCAGTGAGTTGTTTAGGACTCAGTGGGATTTAAAAATTGTTGATAATTATTAATGGTTATATCTTGTGTTTTAATCGTTTTCTCAAAAGAGTAAGAGATATCATGAATATCAACAATAGGTATTTCATTTGTTTTACCGAGACCAATTTCAAAGACGACGGCTTTCCATAATCCATCTGTGCATAATAAGCCAATAAATATCACATTTTCAGTAGCGACATTGCCATTAGTGTTATATTCCATTGCCATCACATTTCGTTCTGTACAATAGATTAAAACTTCTGAAAAAATAGGTGGTAAATCGGTGTGCGTTTGCTGATCGAATTTAATATAGCGATCGAGCTTTTTAAGTGCACGTCTCATCTTTGTGTAAGGTAGATTTAAGCACTTTTTAATGATAGCATTAATCTCTTCTTTGTAAGGAAGCGTTGTGTAAGATTGACTTTCATTCAAAATCAAGAATAAAGCAGTAAGCTGATTTTCAGTTAATTCAAGTTCATAACTATTCGGTGTTTCTTGAAGTTGATAACCGCCTAATTTTCCGTGTTTTGCTAAAATTTTCACACCTTGATCTTCTAAATCTTGAATATCTCTTAAAATTGTACGTTTCGAAACATTTAAGTTTGCTGCAAGTTCAGTAGCAGTAATTTGTTTATTGTTCTGTATTGCTTGTACCAGTTTATTTTGTCTTTCGCGTTTATTCATTAGAAAGTCACCTCCCAAATGATTACATATTACATTCATTATATCACAAAAGTGACAATGACGACATTTATAAAGTTTTTCCAAAAAAATTTAGAAAACGCTTACATTTTCTGAACCTTTATGTTAGTATAATATTTAGTAACAAGGGGGTAGCGAAAAGATGGCAAAGGGGTAGCTATTACATATAGTTTTGTTAACATCTTTTTCGTACGAGTTACTAAGCAAACATCTTCAATATTTATTACTTACTTTCCTTTCTATTTAGCCGACTAGCATAGCTAGTTGGCTTTATTTAGGTGATTGAAGATTTGTTCTGAAGGTTTGTTACGATAATAAAGTTTATATGATAAAATAAAACAAATTATACATATTAAATGAATATAATAAAAAATAGAGCGTAGTTTAAAGAGGAGGTTTCAAATGAATAAAGAAGCATTAACGAATATAGATGATTTAGTGAGACATTGGTTAACAACCTTAGATGATATTATTCCGCAATTAATAGAAGACATGGTTACCACAACAAAGCGTAATCGATTTGACCTTGTAACTAATGTAGATAAATCAATCCAACAAAATTTCGAAGATTTTTTGCATGAACATTTTCCGGAGCATCAACTTTTTGCTGAAGAAAAGTCAAATGAAGAAGTCAATGCTTACCAAGGCCATGTCTGGGTTATGGATCCGATTGATGGCACGACAAATTTAGTGAAGCAGCAAGAGGATTATTGTATTATATTAGGGTATTTCATAGATGGAGAACCAACGTTATCATATATTTATGATTACCCACATAGAAAACTTTATAAAGCAATTAAAGGGCAAGGTGCTTATATTAATAATCAGCCGTTATCCCAACCAGAAGACTTAAAATTAGAAGATGCGATTATTTCATTTAACACCTTAGTGATGAATGATGCCACGATTCATGAATTAAATAGTGCTTCGTTTGGCTATCGCTTTATTGGCTCATGTGGCTTAGATTCAACACGTGTATTTTTAGGTCAATTTGGCGCGCATGTGAATACAAATCCTAAACCTTGGGATATTGCTGCACAGTTTTTATTTGCAAAAGAACTAGGATTGAAAATGACAACATTAGACAATACTGATTTAGATTTTGCAAAAGCAGGGCCTTTTATTATTAGTAATAAAGCTTGTCATGATGAAGTTTTGAAGATTTTAAATGCAAATACAGGTTATCAAAAATAGTTTAAAATTTGTTTGTAAATGACTTCATTTAATGATAGGACTAAAGAACCATGTTCATTCATATTAATTACTATATAATCAGTAATTAATTATAATAAAACAGAAAATTGAATATAGAATGGAGAATGAAAAGGTGAATCGTTCTGATAAATACAGTAAAAAGAAAATGGGATTACCGACAAAAATATTTTTATGGTTCTTTGGCATACTGATTATCTTAGCAATTTTAGCAGTTATTTATTTAGGATTTAAAATATTTTCTGTAGGTGGGGCAATACATAACCCGTTAGATAGAGATAAATCGTCTTTAAGAGATAAAAATGTCAATTTGAATAATGGGGATCCATTTACGATAGCTTTATTTGGTGTTGATTCAGATGCCAAGCGAGATGCTAATGGCGGGGGTCAACGTAGTGATACAATCATGGTGCTATCTATCAACCCAGATAAAAAAACAACTGAAATTGTTAGCATACCAAGAGATACGCAAGCCGATATTGTAGGTAAAGGGACAACAGAAAAAATTAATCATGCTTATGCATATGGCGGGCCTGACATGGCAGTGAAATCAGTTGAAAAATTATTAAATGTTCCAATCGATCATTATGCCACGATTGATATGGATGGCATGGAAGATATGATTGATACCGTGGGTGGTATTGAAGTTACAAGTAATGCAACTTTCTCTTATGATGGTTTTCAATTTAATGATGGGCAAAAATCGCACATGAATGGTAAGGAAGCCATGGCTTTCATTAGAAGCCGTAAAGAAGAAGGCGCTGGCGGAGATTTTGGCAGACAAGAACGTCAACAATTAGTCATACAAGGTTTAGCAAATAAGTTGACAAGTATTAGCTCAGTAACGCACTTTAATTCATTGATGAACCATGTTGAAGATAATGTTAAAACAGATTTAACTTTAGGTGAACTTAATAAAGTTAGAGGAAATTATAAAGATGCAAATGATAATGTGCACCGTCATCAATTAGAAGGACAGGGTGGTATTCAAGACGACGGTCTTTATTACTTTATACCTAGCCAAAGTTCATTAACTGAAATTGAGGCAAGCGTCAAAAATAACTTGGGCATCTGACTAAAATAAATATGTCTGATTTGATCACACAAACACCCTTCAAAGTAAACAATAAAAATACTTTGAGGGGTGTTTTTTGTCTTTTTTTTTATGGAGAATGTCTTTTTTGATTAATTAATATTTAACACTATCAATTAACATTTAAATAAAACAGAGAGAAAATAGTAGAAAACCTTAACATTTTGATGAAATACCTATACAATGTAATTAACATTACCAAAAAAGTGTGGGGCTTTTAAGATGGAATGTTATTAAACATCTTTGAAGAATAAACATGGGCTTAACAAACATTAATAGGGGTGAAGAATATGCAGGAACATTTAATTATTACATTAGATGGTAAAGATTATCTTGTAGAACCCGGTACAAACTTACTACAATTTATTAAGTCACAAGATACTTTTGTACCCTCTATATGCTATAACGAATCGCTTGGTCCTATAGAAACTTGCGATACATGTACTGTCGAAATTGATGGCGAAATGCAGCGTGCTTGTAGTACGACAATAGATAGACCAATGATAGTAAATACACAAAATGATAATGTACAAACAAGCCAAAAAGAAGCATTAGACCGTATTTTAGAAAATCACATGCTATATTGTACAGTGTGTGATTATAACAACGGCGATTGCGAAATTCATAATACAATGGACCAATGGGGTTTAGAACACCAAACGTATGAATATAAAGAAAAACCATATGAAAAAGATTATGGTCCTTTCTATCGTTACGACCCAGACCAATGTATATTATGTGGACGTTGTGTTGAAGTTTGTCAAGACGTTCAAGTCAACGAAACACTGACAATTGATTGGGAACGTCAACAACCACGTGTTATTTGGGACAATGATACATCCATCAATGATTCATCATGTGTTGGATGCGGCCAATGTGCGACGGTATGTCCGTGTAATGCAATGATGGAAGTGAAGATGGAAGGAAATGCTGGTTATATGACAGATTTAGAGCCAGGTTCTCTTGCAGCTATGATTGATTTAACTAAAAAGGCAGAGCCAGGTTATGGTCCATTATTTGCTGTATCTGATTCAGAAGCAGCTATGCGTGAAGAGCGCATCGAGAAAACTAAAACTGTATGCACATATTGCGGTGTTGGTTGTTCTTTCGATGTATGGACAAAAGGTAGAGAAGTAATAAAAGTACAACCACAACATGAATCCCCAGCAAACAAAATTGCAACATGTATTAAAGGAAAATTTGGTTGGGATTATATTGATTCAGAAGAAAGATTAACTAAACCATTAGTACGTAAAAACGATCAATTTGAAGAAGTAGAGTGGGAAGAAGCACTAAAAGTAGTTTCTGAAAACTTTAAAAAAGTTAAAGCGTCTCATGGTTCAGATGCCTTAGCATTTATTTCTTCTTCTAAAGCAACTAACGAAGAATCTTACTTAATGCAAAAACTTGCTAGACAAGTCATTGGCACAAACAATGTAGATAATTGCTCTCGTTATTGTCAGGCACCAGCTACAAAAGGTTTATTTAGAACAGTAGGGCATGGCGGTGATTCTGGTTCAATTGATGACCTTGAGATTGCTGACATGGTTGTTTTAATTGGTACTAACACGGCTGAAGCACATCCAGTTATTGCTTCGCGTATTAAGCGAGGACATAAATTATATAACAATACGTTAAATGTATTTGATATACGTAAACATGAGATGGCAGAAAGAGCAGACAATTTCTATCAACCTAAACCAGGTACAGATTTAGTTTGGTTATCAGCTGTAACGAAATATATCATAGACAATGATTTACATGATAAAGCGTTCGTTGATGAATGGGTAAATGGTTTTGATGAATATTATAAATCATTAGCGCCATATACAATGGCGTTTGCAGAAGATACAACAGGTATTCCTAAAGAAGATTTAATAGACTTTGCACACCAAATGGTTAATGCGGAAACAGTTTCAATTGCATGGGCAATGGGTGTAACACAACAAGATATTGGTAGTGATACATCAACTTCAATTTCCAACTTATTGTTAGCTACAGGAAATTATAGAAAACCTGGTACTGGCGCGTATCCACTACGTGGTCATAATAACGTGCAAGGTTGTAGTGACATGGGTAGTATGCCAGATCAATTCCCTGGTTACCAAGCAGTAGCGGACGATGAAATTCGCGCTAAATTTGAAAGAGAATATGGCCAAACCTTACCAAGTGTCCCTGGTAAAGATAATCACCAAATGATGGAAGGGATTCACGAAGGAGAAATTGATGCATTATATTTATACGGTGAAGATACAGGCATCGTCGATTCAAACATCAATTATGTACAAGCAGCGCTTGAAAAAGTTGGTTTCCTTGTAGTCCAAGATGAATTTTTCACTTTCACTGCTTCATACGCTGACGTTGTTTTACCAGCAAGTCCTTCATTGGAAAAAACAGGAACATTTACAAATACTGAACGTCGTATTCAACGTTTATACCAAGCATTAGAACCTAAAGGTGAATCGAAACCAGACTGGGTAATTATTCAGGAAATTGCTAAAACATTAGGATATGATTGGAATTATACGCACCCTAGCCAAATAATGGATGAAATAGCTAGATTAACACCATCATATTCAGGTGTTAATTACGATAGATTAGAAGGATACAATAGCCTTCAATGGCCTGTAGCCGAAGATGGCACAGACCAACCAACATTGTATTTAGATGGCTTTAACTTTGAAGATGGTAAAGCGAACTTCTATCCATTAACATTTGATAACTTCTTTAAAGTTAATGAAGAATATGATTTACATGTAAATAACGGTCGTTTATTGGAACATTTCCATGAAGGAAATATGACTTATAAAGTTCCAGGCATTGCATACAAAGTGCCTCATCCGTTTGTTGAGGTTTCCCCAGAATTAGCTAAAGAAAGAGATATTCACGAAGGGGCAGAAGTTAAATTAATTTCAGACAGTGGCGAGGCAGAACTTATTGCACACGTTACAGATAGAGTGAAAGGTAAAGAAATTTATATTCCATTAAATAATGACGCAATGATAAATGGTGACCAAGGCGCTATTAACTTATTGACTAACAGCGATGTGGACAAAGATACAGACACACCTTCATATAAACGTACAAGCTGTCGTATGGAAGTTAAAACACGGAGAGGTAAATCTCCATTGAATCCAACAAACTTCCGTATCAACAAACAAAGACAACCACAATACAGTGTGCGTGTTGAAGATAAGTGGAAACGTGACGACTATACTTTCCCAGGAAGTAAGGTGAATAGGTAATGGCAGAGAGAATAACGCATATTAAACGCATGCAAAAGTCAGAAGCGCAGATTAAGCAAGAAAGTTTAGCTGAAGTAACAGACGCAATTGCAGCAAATAAGGATAGTATTATGAAAGCGATTAATATTATTAGTACTTTAGATGAAGCTAAATTACTCGATGCATTATCAGGTATGGTAAAAAGCCGAGGTGTCATTGCTAATAAATTCTCAGTAGAGTTAAATAAAGAGCAATACACTGGTCTAATTACAAATATGGCTTCACTTGTCTTTTTATTGGGTGATTTAAATGTTAATGATTTAAGCCAAATGTTAAACAAAGTAAACAAGGGCTTAAGTGTGGCTAACCAAGCGAGCCCAAATCAAAAAACATCTATCACTGGCTTGATGGGCGTACTTAAAGACGATGAGATGAACCGTAGTTTAACATATATGTTAAATATGCTTAGAGGTATGTCAAGAGAGTAAAAATAATTGAATGTAGGTATAATCAAATTGGCACTCAATGTGAAATGCTCACATGAGTGCTAATTTTTTATATTAAAAATGACATACTGAAAGATAGGCAAATATGATACAATTTCAGTTAATAGAGCGATATATTTAGAATATTTTACAAGGAGTGGAAGTCTTATTAACCCAAAAATGGTAAAAACGATGGCTATCATATCTAACATATTTTTAGTTATCGGTATTATTTTTTTAATCACTTTAAATATTGTTATGGCTATTACTATGTTTGTTGTTTCATTAGCAATCAGTTTAGTGATATTCAACACTTTATTTAGACATAAAAAGGGCATGCGCATTGCTATTAATCTTTCTTTTATTATTGTGCTTGTGGCAATTGCTTTTGCTTATTTCACACTAACTAAATAAAATGTAAAATAGGGAGTTTTTTATATAATGAATGAGCGTGTTAAACAGCGAATACCATTAATACTATTGATATTAATTATAGTAATATTTGTTATTTTGTTAGTCATAAATGAAACATCTTTGTTTGAAAAACAAAAAACGCATACATTTGATGAGGCGGTAGATAAACAAGTTGGTTCTGGTACTTTAAATATGAAAGAAAAAGATGGTAAATTTCTAAAAGCTTCAACGAAAGATGTTAGTAAAGCAATGGATGTAAACAGTGACCAAGATGATTTGAACCACATGGATATTTCTGAAAAAGTATCGTTATCTGAAGATGAAGTGAATGATATTTTAAAAAGTAAGGGCGTGTTAAAAGGAAAAGGTAAAGCTTTCCTAAAAGCGCAAGATAAATATGAAGTCAACGTTTTATATTTAATAAGCCATGCCTTAGTAGAAACAGGAAATGGTAAATCTGAATTAGCTAAAGGTATTGAAGACAATGGGAAAAAATATTATAACTTTTTTGGAATAGGTGCGTTCGATGAAAATGCTGTCCATACTGGAAGCAGTTTTGCTAAAAAACAAGCTTGGACTTCTCCCGATAAAGCAATTATGGGGGGCGCCCAATTTGTAAGAAATAATTATTTTAATAATAAGCAGATTTCTTTATATCAAATGAGATGGAATCCAAAAGAACCAGGAGAACATCAATACGCGAGTGATGTAGACTGGGATGAAAATATCGCATGGTTTATGAAACATTTCTATAAAAATTTAGGTATTAAAAAAGATGATATCAATAAAGATTATTACCTATAATGGATTCAATATAAAAAGACAATATTGTTTTATTAGTGGATTTGTTTTCTTTTTTATATGTTATTATATCATTGGGTATTAAAAACAATGTCATTATTTAATAATGAAGTATGGAAATTTTTAAAAGACTAGGGAAAGTTGGAGTGAATTAAGATGAAAATAGCAATTGTTGGTGCAGGCATAGGCGGTTTAACTGCAGCAGCTTTATTAATAGAACAAGGTCATGATGTGAGTGTGTTTGAAAAAAAAGACGCAGTATCTGAACTAGGGGCTGGTATTGGCATTGGTGGCAACGTGATTGATAAATTAAATAATCATGATTTAGCAAAAGGACTTAAAAATATAGGACAAGTGGTTGATGTCATGGAAGTACTTGATGAAAAAGCAAACCCATTGTCAAAAATTAAATTGAAAAAAAACACTGTTAATTTAACGATGTCACGCCAAAGTTTATTAGATGTAATTCAATCTTATGTACCTGATAGCGCAATTTTTACAAACCATTATGTAACGGATATTGAAAACGGTGACTTAAAAGTAACGTTACAATTTTCCGAGCAACCTTCACAATCCTTTGATTTATGTATAGGTGCGGATGGCATTCATTCTAATACAAGACAAGCTGTCGCGCCAAATAATAAACCGATTTATCAAGGTTATACAGTATTTAGAGGTTTAGTAGATGAAATAGACCTTAAGGATGGCAATGTGGCTAAAGAATATTGGTCTTCAAAAGGCAGAGTAGGCATCGTGCCTCTATTAAATAACCAAGCTTATTGGTTTATTTCAATAACAGCTAAAGAAAATGATACTAAGATACACGCATTTGCAAAACCGCATTTACAAGCAAGATTTAATCATTTTCCTAATGAAGTCAGACAAGTTCTAGATAAACAAAGCGAAACAGATATATTATTACATGACATGTATGATTTAAACCCGCTAAAAACGTTTGTATACCAACGCGTAGTGCTTCTTGGAGATGCAGCACATGCGATGACCCCCAATATGGGACAAGGCGCAGGTCAAGCAATGGAAGATGCTATTGTTTTAGCTAATTGCATACAAACATACGATTTTGATATGGCATTGCAACGTTATAATAAATTACGGGTCAAGCATACGAAGAAAGTCATTAAACGTTCTAGAAAAATAGGCAAAATTGCTCAAAGAACAAATAAATTTGTGGTTAAAGTGAGAAATAAAATAGCGCAAATCATACCGAATCAACTGATATCTAACCAAACCAAATTCTTATATAAATCTAAAGAAAAGTAAAAATAATAAAAAGCCAGAAAGTACAGTTTATAAGTACTTTCTGGCTTTTGGTATTTTTTAATTAATTCACAATGTATTTAGGATGGTCGCCGTTCAGTTTGCTAATTGTATCATTAGCTACAATTTTTGACATCATATCACGAGACTCGAATGTCGCGTTACCAATATGTGGTGTGATAACAACATTATCTAATGATTTGAGTTCATCGTTGATTTCTGGTTCAAATTCAAACACGTCTAAGGCAGCGCCTTCGATTTCTTTATTTTTAAGTGCTTGAACTAAAGCTTCCTCATGAACAATTGGACCTCTCGCTGCATTAATTAAATAACTTGTTGGTTTCATCATTTTGAATTGCTCAGTATCAAATTGATGGTGTAAACTTGGATTATATGCAGCATTGATTGTAATGAAGTCTGAATGTTGTAAAAGTGTTTCAAAATCAACATATTTAGCACCAATTTCACGTTCTTTATCGACTTTTTGGTTAGGGCCTGTGTAAAGTACATTCATATCAAATGCTTTAGCACGTTTGGCTACTGCACTGCCAATTTCTCCTAAACCAATGATACCGATTGTTTTTCCAGAAACTTCTCTACCGCGGAAGAATAGTGGCGCCCATCCATCAAATCCTGTTGTACGACATAATTTATCACCTTCAGGAATACGTCTTGCTACAGCGAGTACAAGCGCAAAAGTTAACTCGGCAGTAGAATTTGTTGAGGCTTTGGGCGTATTTGTCACATCGATGTGTTTTTGTTTTGCGTGTTCAATATCCACGTTGTTAAAACCAGCCCCATAGTTTGCAATGATTTTTAGATTTGAACCTGCATCAATTACATCTTGATCCACATTAGTAGATAGTAAGCTGATTAAAGCGTCCGCATCTTTCACACCTTGAATTAAGGTTTCTTTATCAACAATACCTTTGCCTTCATACATATCTACTTCATAACCTTGCTCTTTTAATAAATTATAACCAACTTCAGGTATTGGACCTGCAATATAAACTTTTACCATGTATAATCACTTCCTTTACCTAAAGTATAGTAAATTTCATAATAGTAAACAAATTTTTACGTTGTAAGCCAATTAAAAAGGTTATTAATTTAATTTATATTATCATATAAGCGAGGTAAAAATAACCTATATTTAAAAGCATTTGCTTACTGATCAAGTTACAGTTAATTCGGAGCGTAGCAAAGCTAAACATTTGTACCATAATTTAGTATCACTTTATTTCGAAGTTGGCCGATGTCAGTATAAAAACTAATATCAATAAACGCTTTAGTATATTGATTTATATCACAGACTATAAACCGAATAAACAAAAAAGAATTTTATTATCATCGGCGATATGAATCTAAAGTAAGATAGTTTAACTAACCAGTTTTAAACCTACAATTGCTAAAATAATTAAGAAGATAAAACCTACACGTTTAATATTTTTAGATTCATTATAAATGAGCATCCCGACTAGCGTTCCGCCACCAGTGCCTATACCGCTCCAAACAGCATAAGCCGTCCCCATTTGAATACCACTAGACATTGCCAATTTAAGCATGCTAAAACTACAAATAAAGGCGAGGGCTAAAAAAACTACGAATATTTTCTTTTAGTACGTGCGATTTCATTTAAAATAATGACACCAACAATCTCCAGTAGACCAGCAATAAATAGTATCGTCCAAGCCATTATTGTTCAGCCTCCTCTGTAGTTAGTTTTAAGCCAATAATACCTATTACGAGTAAAATAACCAGTGCTATCTTAATCACGTTGAATGCATCACCGAAAAATATCATATCAACGAGTACAGTACCAATTGCGCCAATGCCTACAAACACAGCATATACTGTCCCAACAGGTAATGATTTACAAGCTGAAATGACTAAATAGAAGCTTAAAATTAAAATGATAATCGTGCCTGTCCAACTCCAAACTGAATCAGCCGTGTTTAAACCAGTTACCCATAATATTTCTATGATGCCTGCCAAAATAACTTTAAACCACTGCATTTGTCTCAACCTCCTTATTCACATTAAACGCTACTATTTTCTCAAATTTTTAATTTGGCTGCAATATGTAAAGGGCAATTCAATAAAAAAAGCTGATAAAGTACGAGACTTTACCAGCTTGACTCCCAAATAATATTTTGAAAAATAATCTTAGTTAAGGTGAATATAGTTATATGAGCTAGCTTCACCTGCTGAGATTGTGCGTTCGCTTACTGAGAATGGCCCACCACTATAGTTCATTTCAGAAACATTTACTGAACCATCACTATTTACATTTTCAACGTATGCTACGTGGCCCATGCTTCCTTCACTAGATTGTAAGATAGAACCAGCTTCTGGTGAATTGTTTACTGTGTAACCAGCTGCGGATGCTGCAGATGCCCAGTTATTTGCATTTCCCCATGTAGAGCCAATGTCGCCACCTGTTTTGTCAAATACATACCAAGTACATTGGCCAGCAGTGTATAGATTTGAGCTTGAACTTGATGTCGCTTGAGTTGAGTTTTGATCTACTTGTGTTGTTTGTTCAGCAGCATTTGCTTCGTTCCCATGATCTAATCCCACAATTGCTGCTCCGATTCCTGCTGTTAAAGTTGTTGCTGTTACTAATTTTTTCATAATAAAAAAGTCCTCCCGAATTTTAAATAGATATATTATTTGAATAGAAATTAATTTTTTAATTAACGCGTTGGTTTCAACGACAATTAATACAATAACAGAAGAAAAAGTGTTTGTGTGGAATGTTACGTATTTGTAAAACAATTAAAAAGACCTCACATATTGCTGTAATAAACAACATGTGAGGTTACAAAAGCGCAACTTATTGTAATATTGCATAAAGTGCGCAAGTATAAGATTTAGTAGCATCTTATAAGCGTTTGCTCAATCGATTTATTACAACGCGTGTAAAAAATCACAAAATTGAAATTGAAATTATTTAAAAAATCTAATAGACAGAGGTGGTAAATAATCTTCTCCATTATATGCTTTTACTGCAGCTACAATTGTAAAAATAAAGTTCAAAATGGCCACAATAGGAAATAGAACGAATCCTATAATAATAAGCATTAAAATGCCAGAGATAATAAACCAAATAACATATGAAATTAAAAAATTAAAATAATTTTTGCCTGCTCTATCAACGAATGCAGAATCTTCACGTTTAATAAGCCAAATTATAAGTGGTGCTAAAAAAGTGGTGAAAAAGCTAAGTACATAGATTAATGTAGCCATTAATCTTGCATCACTGTTCGGTTCTTGATTTAATACTTCACGATTTGTGTGATTTTCAGTCATAAGTAGTTTGCCTCCTTTTGTTTAACATTACTATAACAAAATAACAAAATCAGTTGCACATCATTTGAAAAAATTATAAATTTTTTGAATAGGACTATATACAGCGTTATTATCCTGTTAAAATATAGAAATGCTATAAAGCAATGCGTTACTTTTAATGATAACTTAAATAGGTTGAAGGCCAGTGTTTATTCTTTTTCTTAATAGGTTATACATGAGAGTAATGTTTAATAAAAAATACACAATGTTTAGAGAAAGAAGGGTGTTTATGAAGATAGCTATTGTAGGATCAGGGAATGGTGCTGTTACTGCAGCATTAGATATGATTACCAAAGGACATGAAGTCAAATTATACTGTAGAAACCAGTCTATAGATAAATTTGATAAAGCAATAGAACAAGGTGGTTTTACATTCAGTAATGAAGGCGAAGAGAGCTTCGTACAATTTACTGATATCAGTGATGATATGGAATATGTACTTGAGGACGCCGAAGTCATTCAAGTTGTAATACCATCATCGTTTATTGAGCATTATGCATATACAATGGCACCGTTTATCACAGAAGACCAACTTATATTCTTCAATATCGCTGCTGCTATGGGCTCTATTCGTTTTATGAATGTATTAGAGGATATGCAAATTGAAGTTATGCCTAAATTTGCAGAAGTAAATACGTTAACTTACGGCACGCGTGTAGATTTTGAAGAAGCACGTGTGGATTTATCTTTAAACGTTAGAAAAGTGCATTTCTCAACGTATGATAAGGAAGAGCTAAGCGATAGCTTTGATAAAATAGAAACATTATATCCATACATTGTCAAAGAAGAAAGTCTTTGGAAAACAAATTTAGAAAATGGTAACCCTGAAGTACATCCGGGTCCCACACTATTAAACGTAGGTAGAATTGATTATGCAGATGAATTTGCACTGTATGAAGAGGGGATAACAAAACATACAGTACGTTTATTACATGCAGTAGAGTTAGAGCGACTAACCTTGGGGCGAAAATTAGGTTTTGAATTATCATCTGCTAAAGAAGCACGTATTGAACGTGGCTATTTAGAAAGACAGGATGAAGATGAACCGTTAAATCGTTTGTTTAACACAAGTCCTGTCTTTTCCCAAATTAAAGGACCTAACCATGTAAAAAATCGTTATTTAACAGAAGATATCGCATATGGTTTAGTATTATGGTCTAGCTTAGGACGAGAAATTGACGTGCCTACGCCTAATATAGACGCCATCGTGGTCATTGCATCAACTATTTTAGAACGCGATTTCTTTGAAGAAGGATTAACAATTGATGAGTTAGGAAAAGATAAGTTAGGATTGCACTAGTCAAAAACGCATCCATTTATATAAATAAGGGGAAATGTGTATGAAAAGACAACCAACTTTTTTAGAATCAATTTCAACGATTTTGGTAATGATTGTTATTGTAATTACAGGATTTGTTGTTTTTGATATTCCTATCCAAGCGTTACTTATTCTTTCCTCAGCATATGCCGCAATCATTGCGAGACGCGTTGGTTTGAAATGGAAAGATTTAGAAGAAGGCATTACTAACCGTTTAGCAACAGCAATGCCTGCGATATTTATTATTCTATCAGTGGGTATTATTGTAGGCACTTGGATGTATTCAGGAACAGTGCCTGCATTAATATATTATGGTTTAGAATTTTTAAACCCTAACTTATTTTTAGTATCGGCATTTATCATAGCTGCAATTACTTCTGTTGCTACCGGAACTGCTTGGGGATCAGCTTCTACGGCAGGCATAGCGCTAATGGCAATTGGTTCGCAATTAAATATCCCAGCTGGTATGGCTGCAGGTGCAATTATTGCTGGCGCAGTATTTGGTGATAAGATGTCGCCGTTATCAGATACGACTAATTTAGCAGCCCTAGTTACAAAAGTGAATATTTTTTCTCATATAAGAGCGATGATATGGACTACAGTACCAGCATCAATTATCGGGTTAATCGTATGGTACTTTGCTGGGCTACAATTCAAAGGCAGTGTCAACACGTCTCAAGTGAATGCCATGCTTAAAGAGTTATCGACAATTTATAACATTAACTTTTTTGTGTGGCTACCATTAATTATTATTATAGTATGTTTGTTATTTAAAATTTCTACAGTGCCATCGATGTTAATATCAAGCATTAGTGCGATAATCATCGGCACTTTCAACAATGGATTTAATATGACTGATGGCTTCAAGGCTACTTTTGATGGCTTTAATCAAAGTATGGTACCACATTTAGATAATTCACTTTCTGATAAGGCGGTCAGCTTAATAGAACAAGGCGGCATGATGAGCATGACTGAAATTGTGGTCACTATTTTTTGTGGTTACGCCTTTGCAGGTATTGTAGAAAGAGCAGGATGTCTAGACGTTATATTGAATAAAATATCTAGCAATATTAACTCAGTTGGCACATTAATTCTTGCAACTGTATTAGGTGGGTTAATGATGGTGCTAGCTGCAGGCGTTGCTTCTGTTGTCATTATTATGGTAGGCGTATTAATGATGGATATGTATAATAAGATGGGAATAGACCGTTCGAATCTATCAAGGACGCTAGAAGATTCAGGTACAATGATTATTCCGCTTATACCTTGGGGTACTTCAGGTATCTATTATACACAACAATTAGGCGTGTCTGTTGATCAATTCTTTATATGGACTGTACCTTGTTATTTATGTGTTTTATTCGCGATTTTTTATGGTTTTACTGGTATTGGTATTAAACGCGCTAAAGTTAACCATGAATCATAGTAAGCATCATGAGCAAAGCTAAAAAATTGAATTATTCTTTACATTAAAAGGGTAAAAAATCTGAGATGAAATTGAACAGATATCAAAACTTAGAAATAAAATAAAGGCACTTTCGTTAAATTCATATTCAACTGAATTTATACGGAGGTGTTTTTTTAATGAAGCGGGCTGTGCTTTTGTATTAGCAATAAAAAATAAACATTTGTTCATTTAAAAATTAAAGCGAGAGTAATAATAATATGTTTACCAGTTAGATAAAAAGGATAAAGTAAACTATGGATGAGGTGATTCCGTGTTGTATCTAGTAATTATTGTAGCGATATTGCTAATAGGATTGGGAATTCATCAATATTTCAATATAGGTAAAGATTTTAAATATCCTTCTATTATCTATTTTATAATCGGTTTTATATTGTATATTGTAGCGATGATACAGTATAGAACCGATTTGTTTGAAAAACCAACTATTATACATGAAATATTACTTACTACGATATTTGGTTTGATTTTATATTGGGTCAATTCTCATCGTAATAAGACAAAAGATACTATATGTTACACAATAATGATTGTGGTTTTAACCTTGTTATTAGCGATGGTACCTGTATCATCAACAGTGGTTATATCAATACAAGAATTGCTTG
Source organism: Staphylococcus sp. GDY8P120P (assembly GCF_017892065.1). Lineage (NCBI taxonomy): Bacteria > Bacillati > Bacillota > Bacilli > Caryophanales > Staphylococcaceae > Staphylococcus > Staphylococcus sp. GDY8P120P. The sequence continues at coordinate 30,314 of NZ_JAESKI010000022.1, forward strand.
TTGCAAGAATGGCATTGAGTATTATATTACTTGCTTTTGGCGTCTATGTTATCTATAAGCAAGTGAAAGATAAAGTATCAGAAAGTTTTCCATTACTTTACTTACTTGCTTTTATCTATTGGATAAGCCTAGCATATTGGTTATAAATAAAGAAGCATCAACTCACGAAATAATAAGTGAGTTGATGCTTTTTTATGAAATTAAATAAAAAACAGGATAAAAGCTTTCTATTTTTATTAGGGCTTTGTTGCTGGTTAGCAATCTACTATACATACAAAAAAATCCTGGAACATTGTTTCGTGTCCCAGGATATATAAACTATTTTAATTAGTGAATGTAGTTATAGCTTGAAGCTTGGCTAGCTGAAATAGTACGTGAAGTAACAACACCAGGGCCTTGACCATAGTTCATTTCAGAAACTTGGATTGAACCGTCACTGTTAACATTTTCAACGTATGCTACGTGTCCCATAGCTCCAGTTGATGATTGTAAAATTGAACCTTGAGAAGGTGAATTGTTTACAGTATAACCAGAAGCAGCAGCAGCGCTTGCCCAATTATTTGCATTACCCCAAGTTGAACCAATTTTACCGCCTACTTTATCAAATACATAATAAGTACATTGTCCAGCAGTATATAAATTATTTGAAGAGCCTGAAGTATTTGAAATTGAACTTGATGAACTTGATGGTGCACTAGTTGTAGTTACTTGGATGTTGCGGTCTGAAGTAGCGTTTGAAGCAGCACCACCGCCACCTGTTGTGTTGTTGTTCGCTGTATATGATTGAGTTGAAGTACCATATGTAGAACCATAAGTGTTATTTTGACCACTATTTGTATTACCAGTATAGTTTGAATGAGCTTGATCAGCTTGGCTTGGATTCCAGTTACCTTGCCAAGTATAGTGGTAATCACCTTGTTGATCTATAGTATATGAATAGCTATAAGAAGTAGGGTCATTTGGGTTATAACCATTGTTATTTTCAGCAGCATCTGCTTCGTTTTGCGCAAATGCAAATGTAGCGATTCCTGCAGTAGCGATTGTAGCTGTAGCGATTTTTTTCATTGTAAAATATCCTCCTAATAATGATAAAGCTTTTAAATTTATTATCTCAGTCTCTAATGACGTTGTTTATAGTATGTTTCGTTTTTTTCGTTGTTTTAACGACAAGCATTACTCTATCAGAAATTTGTCGTTTTGTGTGCAATGTTATCGTTTTGTAATTTATCTCTAATAATTATGGGGGATATGTAACAAAATAAGGGGTGATTATTTTACGTCTTAAGGCTGTAGCCATGGCGTTTTAAGGTGAATTCAGTGTAATATTGCTTTCTAATTTATTACAAAGCTGTAAAATAACAGAAAATTACAAATGTTATTTAATGCTAACAATTAGTTATTTAAAATTTAAATTAATTACTTTATTTTGATACTATTTCATATATAAAGAATTGGGGTTAATCAAGATTGACGTATTTTGATTTTGCTAAACATTGATATTGACACCGAATAGAAAAGCTTTTAATATAATAGGTATAAAAAATATACTTGGTAAGCGAGGTGAATATATGAAGGTAGAAATTGGTTTGACATCATTTGCAGATAATAGTGATATATATACTGATAAAGGTAAAGCACCTGCAATTAGTAACGCCCAAAGGATTAGGAATATTATTGAAGAAATTGAAGTTGCTGATGATTATGGCCTTGACGTTTATGGTCTAGGTGAACACCATCGACCTGATTATGCTGTATCTGACCCAGTTACTGTATTAGCAGCAGCAGCTAGACATACAAAGAACATTAAGTTGAGCAGTGCCGTTACTGTATTATCTTCAGATGACCCAGTCAGAGTTTATGAACGTTTTTCTACATTAAATGCGGTATCTAATGGGCGAGCTGAAATAATGGTTGGGCGAGGCTCATTTATAGAATCATTTCCATTGTTTGGCTATAACTTAAATGATTATGAACAACTTTTTAATGAAAAAATTGATTTATTAATGCAAATGAATCAAAATGAAATTGTGAATTGGGATGGTCATCTTAGACCAAGTATACAGAATTTAGGCATTTACCCTAGGGTTGAGCATGGTTCATTACCCATTTCAATCGCAACAGGTGGCACACCTGAATCGTCATTGAAAGCAGGAGCACTTGGTTTACCGATAACTTATGCTATAATTGGCGGGGACCCAAAAAGATTTCAAAGAAATATTGAGATGTATAAGTCAATAGCTGAATCTTATGGTCATGATGTCAATAAATTAACTGTTGCAACACATTCATGGGGATATATTGCTGAGACAGATGAACAAGCGTTTCGGGAATTTTTCCCATCAGTCAAAGCAAGTCACGATGTATTGGCCAAAGAACGAGGTTGGCCTTTATACAATGAAAATAGTTTTGCACGTGAAGCAGGGCCAAATGGTGCATTATATGTAGGTAGTCCAGAAACAGTAGCAAATAAAATCATTGATACGATTGAAACGTTAGGTTTATCACGCTTTATGTTGCATACCCCTGTAGGATCCATGCCACACGAAAACACAATTCGTACAATTAAATTATTGGCTGAGCGGGTAAAACCTGTTGTAGATAAATATTTTGAAAACAAATAGAAGGAGATTAAAGTAATGATATTACGTTATTTAACAAACTTAAAATTAGCAAAAGAATTATACGGAGCTGCAAAACCAAAGTTAAAAGGTGATCAATCAATGAAAGATACCTTTACTGGTGTGTTTAATTTACCTTCAAATGCGGTACCGTTAGCAGGCGCAGTTGAAACATTAAGTGCTGTATTTTTCGTATTAAGCTTTGCAAGTAAAAGATTATCACGTATTGGTTCACTATTAACAATTTCAGTTCTTGGTGTTGCAGCATATAAACATTTTGAAGCAGGCCATGGTAAAGCTGGCGCAAAACATGCATTAGACTTGTCTGGTATGGCAGCACTAAGCTTCTTAGACACTTTAGATTGTAAAAAGAAATAATTACTTCGCATGATATTTAACTTTATGATGTAAAATCATTTATATTTGAATAAAATAAATAAAAATGTGCAGATAACTATAACCTTTTTAAGAGCTTGGGATATTTAATTTTATATCTCAAGTTTTTTTATAATATTAAAAATAAATGATCATAATTAGATATAGAAATATAATATTGATCCAACTATAGTCGACAATACGATTTTCTAACAACTATGTTTTTTAGAAAAATTGGAATTTTAATTCACCCACGATTACTTTATCTGTAAGTATTATGTTCACGAATCATTTTAGAATTGAAAATGCAATAAAAATCATTTCTTATTAATAAAAAGGATGTATGAGGTACTAAATTTTGAAAATAAAAAATAAAATTAAAAAAATAGTAGTAAATCATAACATTTTTCATAGTTACTTATATTGAATTAAATAGCATGAATAGGATAAAATTATGTTACAAATAGATAAGAAAACTTTCGTGTATATTAACAACAAGAAAAAACATAAGGAGCGGTTTTTATGAAAACGATAAAGGAATTAAATGAATTAATCTCATTATATCAACAAGGAAAAACATTTTTTAAGCAGACTAAAAAGCACCACAAATTAAACTATGAAGAAGTATTTATTTTAAATTATCTACATGAATGTAATTCAAGTGAAGTTACAGCGAAAGAAATCGCCCAACATTCTGAGTTAAAACCTTATTACTTAACGAAAGCATTACAAAAGTTAATTAAAATGGAGTATTTAAGTAAAAAGAGAAGCGACATAGATGAACGGACAGTTGTCGTTTACATAAATGAAAAGCAACGTAAAAGGATTGAATCAATCATTAGAACATTACAATCATACTTAAAATAAAATATGGATATGTTCAAAAATAGCCGTGTAACATATATAAAAAATGAATATTCTGAATAGTGTAAATTTATTTGAAAAATTATATATTGATATAAAATATGATTTGAGTAAAATATAAATTATGATATACTAATATTTGTTAAATGAAAGCGCATACAAATAACGGAAGGTGTTTTTATGAATTTACTTTTAGGGGTTATATTTTTAGGTATCGTATTATGTTTGTTTACACTATTTACAAGTAAAGCACCAAATGGTGGTAAAGCAATGGGCGCCCTCGCGAATGCAGCAATTGCTTCATTTTTAGTAGAAGCTTTTCATAAGTATGTTGGTGGGGATCTATTAGGTATTCCTTTTTTAGGACAGCTGGGTGATGCAGCTGGAAGTTTAGGTGGGGTTGCTGCAGCTGGACTAGTAGCGTTAGCGATGGGTGTTTCGCCGGTGTACGCATTTGTTATTGCAGTTGCGTGCGGTAACATGGACTTACTACCAGGTTTTGTAGCAGGATACATAGCAAGTTTTGGCATGAAATGGATAGAACAAAAATTTCCAGATGGTTTAGATTTAATAGGTTCAATTATTATTATTGCTCCTATTACAAGAATAATCGCAGTAGGCGTAGCGCCTGTAGTAGATGCGACGTTATTGCAAATTGGGAATATTATTAAAGAATCTACAACTTCGAGTCCTATTTTAATGGGGATAGTGCTTGGTGGCATTATAACAGTAGTAGCAACTGCGCCATTGAGTTCTATGGCACTCACCGCTTTGTTAGGGTTAACTGGCACACCCATGGCAATTGGAGCTTTAGCTGTTTTTGGATCATCATTTATGAATTTTGTTTTATTTAAGCGTATGAAATTTGGAGATCGTAAAACAACAATTTCTGTAGCTATTGAGCCGTTATCACAAGCAGATATTGTTACGGCAAATCCTATTCCTGTTTATCTTACGAACTTTATGGGCGGCGCAGTATCCGGTGTCATTATAGCTATGTTTGGTTTAGTTAACGAAGCAACTGGTACAGCTACACCTATTGCTGGTTTGATGGTTATGTTTGGTTTCAATAATGCGTTGACTGTCGTTCTTGTTGCATCCTTATGTGCTACTGGAAGCGCCATTTGTGGATATATAGGATCTATTGTATTTAAAAATTACCCGATTATTACTAAAGATGAATTACAAAGTGGCTCAATGCCGAAAAAAGTTAAAAATTATTATAAAAGAAAAAAACAGTATGCTGAACACTTAGCAATGTAGTGATTTAAGAGTGAAATATAATGAATGTCGTAGATGTTAGGGTATGGTGTGTAACTGATTCAATTTAAAAATAAATTGGTTGCCATTTTTAGAATGAAGTACATATAAAAAAGAACAGAACGGAA
>NZ_JAESKI010000022.1:35573-124167 GCF_017892065.1 Staphylococcus sp. GDY8P120P
TTCCGTTCTGTTCTTTTTTATGCTGAAGTTTTAGTGAACATATAAGCTGATGTGCGGTTTTCTATTTTTGAAAACACCAATTCTAACAAAATAGCAAGTAACCAATAAAATATTGCGGCAACACTATATACTGTTATAAAGCGATAACCTTCATTAGCGATAACATGGCTGACAGCCATGATTTCAGTAACTTGAACAGCAAACGCTAATGAAGTACCTTTGATAAGCATGATAAATTGATTTTCAATATTTGGAAGGGCGTAATTAAATGCTTGTGGCAATATAATTTCTTTATAGGTTCTTAATGTTGAAAGACCTACTGTTTGAGCAGCCTCAATTTGATCATTAGCAACGGATTGTAAACCGCCTTTGATAGATTCTGATAAATAAGCAACAGCATGTAAAGAAAAAACAATAAACGCGATGATTAGCGGCGAGAAAACATCAGGATTTATTGCAAAACCGAATTGTTCATTGGACCACATAATGAGCTTTGGCACCCCATAATACATCATAAATAATTGAACAATGAGCGGTGTGCTTCTAAAAAATGAATTATATATAACGATAAGTTGAGAGAGTATGGGTACATTTTTAGTTCGAATAAACGCGAATAGTGTTCCAATAATCAGCCCGACAATCATTGCTATAAGGGAAATCATTATTGTGTTTGGTACACCTTTAAGGACTTCTAATATTGTATAAATAATAAATGGCAAAATGTTTTCCTCCTTAAACGCTATAAGGTTTTTGGGCTCGTTTGTTAATCAGAGCAAATGTACTTTGGATTATCAGTGCAATGGACCAGTAAATTATTGATATCACGATGTATACTTCTAGCATACCTAACCCATAATTATTCCCAATAATTAATTTAACTTGCCCCATCATGTCTATAATTCCAATAGTAAATGCTAGCGATGTATCTTTTAATAGTTCAATGATTTGGGTTGTTAAATTTGGAATACTATTACGTAAAGCTTGAGGTATAATGATTTCCTTTAAAAAACGAGGATAAGATAATCCAACTGAAAGACCCGCTTCAATTTGACTGTAATCTACAGATTGATATCCCGCTCTTATAATTTCAGATAGATAAGCCCCTGTATGTAAGGTAAACGCTAAAATCACAAAAAATAATCTGCTGAAGTGGTTTAAATCAATTTGTATGATTAATAGTAGTTGTGGCAATGCAAAATATGCTAAAAAAAGTTGCAAGATTAAAGGCGTACTGCGAATAAAAGATAGATAGACTCGAACGATTGTTGAGAGTATCTTAATCTTTTTGATACGAATACTTGCTAGCACAAAGCCGAGTATAAGCGCAAATACAAAAGAAAGTACAAATATTAATAGAGTCAAAGGTAATTGTTGTAAAACTTGCCCAAATAAAGAAAGCCAATTTACAGGTTCATTCATGATTGTACCTCCAATTTATCTTTTTGCTTATTGATTTCATCTAAATCATCAAATACATTAATATCGAAATATTTTTTAGAAAGTTTTTGTAATTCACCTGTGTTTTTAAGTTCTTGTGTAGCTTGATCGATATCGTCATGTAATTTTTGATGTTTTTTGTTGTAGACAATATGCAATGGTTCTTTTTTTACGATGCCGCCAATTTTAACGTCAGCGCCGATTTGTTTCTGTATTGCGTTGTATGTGTTCCAATTTAAAAATATGGCATCGCGCCTAGCATCACTTATCATTTTTAAATTGTCACCATTGGAAGGTTCTTGGATGGTATCAATATTAATCTTTGAAGTATGTGATTTATTATATTGAGATAATATAGAATACAAACCACCACTTGGTGCCATCGGAGTTAATTTTTTACCCGGTAAATCGTTTAGCGAATGTATATCAGCATTATTTTTATTAACAACAATTAAAGGTAAAGCGTAACTATAAGGGACATCTTGATAAAGAAATTGTTGTTCTCGTTCAGGTGTCTTAAAAAACCAATTAATGCCCATATCAAACTTCCCAGCGCCAATACCGACTAAATTTGACTCTTCTTCACCAACTTCATATTTAAATTGATACTGAGGTAACTTCTTTTCTAAGCGTTTTAAATAATCGATATCTAACCCTGTAAATTCATTATGTTCATCTGTATATAAATATGGCGGGTTCACTTCTGCAGATATAGCTACTTTAATTTCTTTTTTACTTTTTTGATTATCGGATTCTTCCATTTTATTACACCCGCTTAACAGCATTGTAATAAAAACCCCAATAACTAGAAGAAAGTATTTATTGTGGTTCATGTTAATTCACGCTCCGTTTCTACGGTATTTAAGAAACGGTTTATCCTTTTAGAATCAGAGGATTCTAAAACGGTTTGAGGTGAACCTTCCTTTAATATTTCACCTTCATCTATAAATAAAATTTGATCGGCAATTGCTTTAGCAAATTGAATTTCATGTGTGACGATGACCATTGTCATACCTTCTTGTGCAATGGATTTGATGAGTGACAAAACACCTTGAATTGATTCAGGGTCAAGTGCAGATGTAGGTTCATCTAAAAGTAATACTTTTGGATTGAGTGCTAAAGCGCGAATAATACCGATGCGTTGGCTTTGGCCACCTGATAATTGAGAAGGATATTTATCCTTTTGATTTAATAAATTAAAACGTTCTAAATAAGAAATAGCTACTTCATTTGCTTGTTTATTTGGCATTTTTTTACCATGTATCAACCCTACAGTAATGTTTTCCAGAATAGTTTTGTTTTTAAATAAATTATAGTTTTGAAAAACCATAGCGGAGTTTTTTCGGAGTTGGGAAATCTCTTTTTTGGAATGCTTATCACCCACAAATGTTTTGTTGCCAATTTGGATGGTGCCCGATTTTGGTATAGCTAATGCATTTAATGTTCTAAGGAGCGTTGTTTTACCTGAACCGCTTGGACCTATAATAGCTGTCACAGTACCTTTGTTTTGCGAAAAGCTCACATCATTAAGTATGGTATTGTCTTTATATTTATGTATTAAATGTTTTACTGAAATCATTTTTTTACCCCCTAGACTATCAATAAATACAAAGTATCACAATAAACCCTATCGGTAAAGTAAGGATTTATTGTTTGGAAGACTTTCTTTCGTTATAAGCGAGTGTTACACTAAGTTTAAATAAAGAAAAGGCTAAAAAAGAGGTGGACATAGTGAATTATTCTGCATTAATACATACGAGTATTCAAAAGAAATGGATAGAAAAATTCAATACGGTCAAAGAACAATTTAAAGAAAAAGCTGATTATAACGATAAACATTCACGTTTTCCATATGAAAATATTGATTGGTTGGTCAAAGAAGGCTATACATTATTAACATTGCCTAAAGCTTATGGTGGGGAAGGTGCGACTGTCGAAGATATGGTAGTGCTACAAACCTATTTAGGAGCTATTGATGGTGCTACAGCACTTTCAATAGGTTGGCATCTTAGCGTCGTTGGACAATTATATGAGCAGCAAGCTTGGGAACAAGACATGTTAGATCGCTTTGCAATCTCTGTGAAACATGGTGCTTTGGTTAATAGAGCTATCAGTGAAGCAGAAACAGGAAGTCCAACGCGTGGCGCTAGACCGGCTACTAATGCAGTTAAAAAGGACGATGGTTTTGTGATGAATGGTGTTAAGACTTTCACTTCAATGAGTAAAAGATTGAGCCATTTTATTGTCAGTGCATATTATGAAGAAATAGATAAAGTAGGTTTCTTCTTGATATCAGAAAACACGCCAGGTGTTGAAATTGCAGATAATTGGAATATGGTAGGTATGCGTGCTACTGAAAGTCATGATTTAATTTTAAATGATGTTTTTATTCCAGAAGAAAATTTTGTTGAAATTAGAGGGGCAGGCGGAAAAAAACCGAATGGATGGATTTTACATATTCCTAGTACCTATTTAGGGATTGCTCAAGCAGCAAGAGATTATGCAATTGATTTTGCTAAGAATTATAGCCCGGCAAGTATAGAGGGGGCCATTGGTGATATACCAACTGTCCAACAAAATATCGGTAAAATGGAATCATTATTACTATCAGCCCGTCATTTTTTATGGAGCACGGCCGCACTATACAATCATGAGCAAGATGAGCCGGTTTGGAATGAAACATCAGCTAGTAAAGTATTAGTTATGAATCAAGGGCTAGAAGTGATTGATATTGCAATGCGTATTGTTGGCGCTAAAAGCTTAGAAATGGAACGTCCATTGCAACGTTATTATAGAGATATGCGTGCTGGGTTGCATAATCCGCCGATGGAAGATATGGCTTATACTAATATATCTAAATCACTGATGGGATTGTTTGATTAGCTATTGTACATTGGAACCAATTTGATACCATTTGTATTTTACTTGTCAAAAACTTCATAGCTTTATGTTTTTGCCTATATAATGACGAGTATAAATATTAAATAGTTATGTGGTATCAAAATAATGAATTAAATCGATGGGTTATTTCTATATGATTATATTAATATAGAAGGCAAAGTTGTACAAATTCATTGTATTAACGTGATGCCTTTTGATAGTCAAGGCGACGGTTTGCTATACGAAAGCTTACTGTGGTCTAGAGATACCCAAGCATTATGAATTAAAATTAAAAGATAATCGGTTTATGTTTGAATGAGCCTTCCTAAAAACCTAGGAGGCTTATTTTTTAACTTTAAAATTAGTAAAAATTTTCATATTTTACTATTGTTAAAAAAGACTAAGCATTATATAATTCAATGGTATTGATAATCATTTTCAATGGAGGGAACATTATGAAAAAATTATTATTTTCAATTATCGCACTTGTTTTAGTATTAGCTGCTTGCGGGAATAAGTCAGAAAACGACACTGATAATAAAAAAGAAGAGACGAAATCTTACACTTTAGATAGTGGTAAGAAAATTGATATACCAAAAGACCCTAAACGTATTGCAGTTGTCGCGCCAACGTATGCTGGTGGCATTAAATACTTAGGTGGTAATATAGTTGCAGTAAACGAACAAGTTGATAGTAGTAAGATTTTAAAAGATAAATTTAAAGGCGTAGAAAAAATTGGGGAAAATGATGTTGAAAAAGTAGCAAAAACGAAACCAGATTTGATTGTAGTTTATTCTAATGATAAAAATATCAAAAAGTATAAAAAAATTGCGCCGACCGTAGCTTATGACTATGGTAAACATAAATATTTAGATCAACAACAAGAGTTAGGTAAGCTACTTGGAAAAGAAGATAAAGTAAAAGAATGGGAAGATAAATGGAAAGCACAAACTGAAAAAGATGGAAAAGAAATTAAAGATAAAATTGGGGAAGATGCCACAGTCTCAATTTTTGATGAGTTTGATAAAAAACTTTATACTTATGGTCCTAACTGGGGTCGCGGCGGTGAAGTGATGTATCAAGCATTCGGTTTGAAAGCACCTGAGAAATTAACTGAATTAGTTAAAAAAGAAGGATGGGCTGAAGTGAAACAAGAAAAACTTGCTGACTATGCAGGTGATTATATTGTTTCAACTAGTGAAGGCAAATCAGAACCAGGTTATAAAAAAACAGATCTTTGGAAAAATTTACCGGCTGTTCAAAATGATAGAGTTATAGAGGTACAAGCAGAAGCATACTGGTACAATGATCCATATACCTTAGAGTTTATGAGAAAAGATTTAAAAGAGAAATTTTTAAATCTAAATTCATAAGCCCACTCTTAAAAGACCAAGGTGCAAATAATCATTTGAAAATTTGAATGATATCAAACAATATTTTGAATACATCTAAAATATTGTTAGCCGTTAGTTAATAAGAAGTGATTTTATATTAAGTTTTTGTACAGGGCGTTAGCTTATGTATTTCTTTTTCTAGTTGATCACCATTGGCGGGATAACGAAATCTTTTAAAAAATGAGATTTCATTATCTCGCTTTTTTGGATTAAAATGAAATGACGCGCCATTAATGTAAACTTTTTATTTTATATAGTTTACATTAATGGTATAATTTTCATCATCAAAGGAGGTTTGATGATGTCAACAAAATATTTAGTTTATACGGCACTAATGACAGCAATTATTGCAATATTAGGCTTTATACCTGCCATACCGCTGCCTATTATGCCTGTACCAATTGTGCTACAAAATATTGGTATATTTTTAGCTGCTATTTTATTAGGACGTAAATATGGGACATTAAGTATTATTGTATTGCTATTGTTAGTGGCTACGGGTCTTCCGTTACTATCAGGCGGTCGAGGCGGTATCGGTGTGTTTGCTGGACCATCAGCAGGCTTTTTATTTATGTACCCAGTCATTACATACCTTATTGGACTTGTAAGAGACTTATATTTTAAAAAAATTAATTTTGTTGTATTATTAATTACAACTATAGTGATAGGCGTAGTTTTATTAGATATTGGAGGTACGCTGTTAATGGGAATTATGACGAACATACCAATGTCTAAATCTGTGTTGCTTTCTTTTGTATTTATGCCAGCAGATATTATTAAAGCTGTGATAGCTAGTTTTATAGGTAATATCATGTTAAATCATAGTCAATTTAAGCAACTACTTAAGTAATTATTATGAGTAAGGGGGCAAGGTAGTTATGAATATATCTTTAAATGATATTTTTCAACCCGGTGATATTTATGATAATGATTGGTATAAATCAATTTATTTAACGCCAACTACCCCTTTAGTATTTGATGCCAATAAGTGGGTATATAAACAAATGCCTTCGATTTACCAGTGGAAAATGGATATTGCTACACAGACACATATGCATAAACAGCAAAATTCTAATCATTTAACTTTTACTTTTCCTGAAAATGTTGAATTGGATCAACAATGGATAGCATTGATTAACAATGAACAATTTGAATTGGGGTTAATGGAGTTATATGCGATTGAGCCACAACAATTTAAAGGTCATGCAGATGACGAAGTGAAAGTGGCATTTGTAGATGAAACAACGCTAGAGGATTATATTAGTGTTTATAGGCAATTCGCAGCACCATATGGTGAAGGCTACGTTGAAGAAAGCACGCGGATGATTAAAAATCACTTTAATGATGATGCCAAGACGCGTCTTATCGCTTACAAACATGGGCAACCAGCTGGTATATTAGATTTGATTGTGACAGAAGATACAGTGGAAATCGACGGCTTTGGTGTATTAGAATGTTACCAAAGACAAGGTGTTGGTAGCGTTATGCAAAGCATTGTAGCAAAGTTAGCTAACCGAAGACCAATCATTTTGATTGCTGATGGAGAAGATAGTGCAAAAGATATGTATGTTAAACAAGGCTATGTATACATAAGCTTTTGTTATCATATTGTAAAAGAACATATTTAAGAGAAGTCGAAAAACACAGTTTATATCATTGTTGAAGATGCGTCGCTTGGTATGTAAAAGTATCAATCTTCGTGCGCTTTTCTCAGTTCCGGTAGTTTCAGCGGGATAACGAAATCATTTAAAAAATGAAATCGTTGTCCCGCTTTTTAATTAGTTTTTGTTGCAGTAATACGCTCTGGATGACTGTAAACATTAAAGTTGCCATCACGAATAAAACCAATTGCAGTAATATTTAAATCTTGGGCGAGCGATACTGCTAATGTGGTTGGAGCAGATTTAGATAAAATAACGCCAACGCCAATCTTAGCAGCTTTAATAAGTATTTCAGAAGATATACGACCACTAAATATGAGCACTTTATCACGGATAGGTATATGGTGCTGAATGCAATAACCATAAAGTTTATCTAGTGCATTATGTCTACCAATATCTTGTCTATGTTCGAAAAAAGCTTCACCATCACTAATAGCAGCATTATGAAGACCGCCGGTTTGTTTGAAAATTTTACTTGCACTTTGTAAACGTGTCATCATATTGAGTACTTGAGACGGGATTAAAGTGATTTTTGACATAGATGTTTTAGCTATTGCCGCATCATTTTGAAAATAAAATTCACGACTTTTACCACAACACGAGGCAATCATCCGCTTAGTTGAGTATTCAAAACGTTCATTGAGTGATTTAGTTAATTCAACATGAGCGAACCCTTTACTATCGTCTATTTGAATTGATTTTAAATCATCATTTTTTAAAATAGCACCTTCTGATGCTAAAAATCCTAGGACCAGTTCTTCCATATGATTTGGACTACAAATGACCGTAGCAAATTCTTCTCCGTTGACCATGATGGTTAATGGGAATTCTGTGACATAATGGTCAGTCGTCTCTATAAGATTACCATTTTCATATCGTACAATATGCTGATTTGTTAAAACGTCTTCATTCATATTATTCATCCCCCAATTCATATTCACTTATTTATTTTAGCGCATTTCGAGTTGCAAAAAAAATAAACAGTTTCAATATGCGTAGGACATAAAATATTTTAAAAGGCGACAATATCCCGTAAAGATGAACATGTTTTTTATTCCATTTTTTTGTTCCTAGTAATCTTGATAACACCTGTTAATAAAATATTTTAAAAGAAGCCTAATTTGTACTACTCTGAACTAATTTAACTACAATAAATATATTTGCTATATAGGATGCATAGAAGTAAACTTATAGTAAACAAATATAAAGAGGTGAAAAGCTAAATGGCTAGCATCAGAGACATTGCGCGCGAAGCGGAAGTGAGCCCTGGCACAGTATCACGTGTATTAAATAACGATCCTACATTATCTGTAGCAGAAAAAACACGACGAAGAATTCATGAAACCGCTGAAAATTTACAATATAAAAAAATGGAAAGAAAAAATAAAAGTATTCAAATTATTACTTATGCTTCACGTGCAAAAGAAATGTCTGATCCATATTACAGAGAAATTAGGTTAGCAATTGAAGCGGAGGTTAAACGATTAAATTTATCGTTAAGGAGAACGCTACGTATTGATGGGGAACATGATGATATAGATATAACTAAAATAGCGAAAGCAGGAGCTATTATTGTGGTAGGGAACTTTTCGTCCGAATCAATTTTAGAACTACAGAAATATAACCATAACATTGTGGTCATTAATAACCCTAATACGCCTAAATCTATAGACGCAGTATATTCAGATTTATATGATTCCATGCTGCAATTATTAAATGATATTGATAACACAGGATTAAATCATATTGTTTATGTAGGTGGCACACACACGATCAAAAACTTGGAAGGTTTGCCAACTTCAAATAATACACAAATTGAAGACGTAAGATTTAAAGCTTTTACGGAATGGTGTAAAAAACGCCAAATAATAAGTGAATCATTGCTTAACGGTTGGAATAAAGAGGACGGTGTAAATGCAGTAAAAGAATTATTGAAAACAAATCATTTACCTCAAGTGTTTATTGCTGGTAACGACATGGTTGCAATCGGCATATTACAGCAACTACAAGCAGAAAAAATCACTTTACCAGATGACGTTAAATTGATTAGTTTTAATGATTTGGAAATTATTCAATATGCAGTTCCTTCTATCAGCAGCGTACATATACCTATAGATGAGTACGGAAGAATCGCAGTAAGAATGGCAGAAGAAAGAATAAATAATACAAGACAAATTGCTATTCATGTCATTGCAGAAGCACAATTAAAAGAACGTGCTACATTTAAAGTAAAAAACAAAGCACATTGACAAAACATTTAGTAAACAAGTAAACTTTATTTAAGTTTACTACCATAAATTGTATTTTTTATATCGTCTTTAAAAAGGAGTGGGATTATTATGATAGAAGCAATGCGCAATAAGTTTAAAGATTTATTTGATGTGCAAGCTGAAGTAAGTGCGTTTGCACCTGGGCGTATTAATTTAATTGGTGAACACACAGATTATAACGGAGGGTATGTGTTCCCAGCAGCAATTGAATTAGGGACATACGGTTTAGCTGCTAGACGAAACGATAAATTGATTCGTCTATATTCTAATAATTTTGAAAATATTGGCATGATAACTTTAGATTTAGATAACTTGGTTTTTGAGAAGGACGATGACTGGGCAAACTACCCTAAAGGGGTCATAAAATATTTAAAAGAATCTTTTCCTGGTATAAACCAAGGCTTTGATATCTTGGTGGAGGGGAATATACCGAATGGTGCAAGTCTTTCGTCATCAGCCTCTATTGAACTATTAACAGGCTGGTTGATAAAAGCATTATTTAATTTGGATTTAGAGCGACTAGAACTTATTAAAATAGGACAACGTACAGAAAATCATTTTATGGGTGTTAACTCTGGTATTATGGATCAATTTATTATTGGAATGGGTAAATCAGAACATGCTATTTTATTAGATACAGCAACATTAGAATATGATTTTGTTCCCGCCAAATTTGGTGATTATGTCATATCAATTATGAATACAAATAAACGACGTTCATTAACTGAAAGTAAATATAATGAACGTAGAAGTGAGTGCGAATCTGCATTGGCATCATTACAGCAAGAACTAAATATTCAGTCTTTAGGTGAGTTAACAATGGATCAATTTGAAATGTATCAAATGCTGATTAAGGATGAAGTACAACGGCGAAGAGCGAGACATGCTGTTTCAGAGAATGAACGTACTAAACTTGCACATCAAGCATTATCCGACAACGACTTTGAAAAATTTGGTCAGTTATTAAATGATTCACATACATCATTGAAAAACGATTATGAAGTAACAGGCATGGAACTCGATACGCTAGCTGAAACAGCACAACAAGTTGAAGGCGTGTTAGGAGCAAGAATGACTGGTGCAGGTTTTGCAGGATGTGCGATTGCGTTAGTACACAAAAAACAAATCAAAGCATTAGAAGATGAAGTTTCCAAAAAATACTTGGCAAAAATAGGTTATGAACCATCATTTTATCATGTAGGTATCAGTGATGGCGTTAAAACTATATAAACACAAAATATAAATTAGAAAGGATTTTTTTATGTCTGTATTAGTATTAGGTGGCGCAGGTTACATTGGAAGTCATGCAGTAGATCAGTTAATCAATCGAGGTTACGATGTTGTAGTTGTAGATAACTTGGGAACTGGTCATAGAGCAGCTGTGCATAATGAGGCAAAATTTTATGAGGGCGATATACGTGATAAGGCATTCTTAGAAAGTGTATTTGGAAACGAAGATATTGAAGGCGTTTTTCATTTCTGTGCTTATTCATTAGTTGGAGAATCTGTTGGAAAACCACTAGCATATTTTAATAATAATGTTTATGGTTTGCAGGTGCTATTAGAAGTAATGTACGACCATCATGTAGCACATATTGTTTTCTCATCAACAGCAGCTGTCTACGGAGAACCAGATGCTGTACCAATTACAGAAGACGATTCTAAAACACCTACGAGCCCTTATGGCGAAAGTAAATTAATGATGGAAAAAATGATGCACTGGAGCCACGAAGCTTATGGTGTTAATTATGCAGCATTACGTTATTTTAATGTGGCAGGTGCAAAAGAAAATGGCGTGATCGGTGAAGATCATAGACCAGAAACACACTTAATCCCAATCGTATTGCAAGTTGCACTGGGTCAAAGAGAAGAACTGACGATTTTCGGCGATGATTATGATACAGAAGATGGATCTTGTATACGCGATTACTTACATGTTGTAGACTTAATTGACGCGCATATTTTAGCATTTCAACATTTGAAAAATGGCGGAAAATCTGGAGCTTTTAATTTAGGAAGTAGCCAAGGTTATTCTGTATTTGAAATTTTAGAAGCTGCAAGAAAAGTAACAAATAAACCAATCAACGCTGTTGTTGGGGAAAGAAGAGCAGGCGATCCAAGTAAACTTGTTGCATCAAGTAATAAAGCGCAACAAATATTGGGTTGGAAACCTAAACATGACGATATTCACGATATTATCGGTTCAGCGTGGCAATGGCATGAAAAACATCCAAACGGATATCAGGAGGTATAATGCATGTTATTGAATCAACATTCTGTGCAGTTATTTGTTTCATATGCTACCACATATGGTGATTATGAAAAGGAAGATGCCATTTATATTCAAAACAGGTTGATCAGTATTTTAAATGCATCTGGTATAGACGACACAGCGTCACCTAAATTTAGCCCAAACGCTACAGCCAATGCTATTGCGCAAGACTGGATTCAAGAAGCAATAAAAGCAAACTGTATTGATGACGCATTGTATAATAAAGAAATTATTGAGGCTCAGATTTTAGATTTAATTACACCGCGACCATCTGTGGTTAACGATCAATTTAATGAATTGTACAAGCGAAACGCAAAAGAAGCTACCGATTATTTTTATAATATTACGAAACGTAATCATTACGTAAAAGAAGATGCTATAGCAAATAACATCCATTTTGACGTATCAAATGAGTATGGCGATCTTGAAATAACTATTAATCTATCTAAACCCGAAAAAGATGCAAAGCAAATCGCTAAAGCTAAAGAGGCGCCTTCAACAGACTATCCTAAATGTGCATTATGTTTAGAAAATGAAGGATTTAAAGGCTCTGTTTTGCAAGCAGCAAGAACAAATCATCGTATAGTGAGACTGAATTTAGGAGATGAGCAATGGGGATTTCAATATTCACCTTATGCTTATTTTAAAGAGCATAGTATCGTTCTATCAAAAGAGCATGTGCCAATGAATATTGATAAACAAACATTTGTGCAATTATTGGATTTTGTAGACAAATTTCCACATTATTTTATTGGTTCTAACGCGGACATACCGTTAGTTGGTGGGTCGATTCTTACGCATAACCATTATCAATCTGGCAGACATACCTTTCCGATGGATAATGCTAAAGAACTTCAAAACTTTAAATTGGTACAGTTTACAAACGTAGAAGCATCTACATTACATTGGCCAATGAGTGTGATACGCCTCAAAAGTACTAATAAAGAAAACTTAATAGAAGCAGCAGAATGTATTAGGCTCGCATGGAATAATTATTCAGATGAAAGTGAAGCAATCAGAGCATATAGTGATGAAGGTGACCGTCACCATACTGTCACACCTATTGCACGTTTTAGACATGGTCAGTATGAACTGGATGTTGTTTTAAGGGACAACCAGACATCAGAAACTTACCCTGATGGCATATTCCATCCTCATAAAGATGTACAACATATAAAAAAAGAGAATATCGGACTGATAGAAGTCATGGGTACAGCTATTCTACCTGGACGATTGAAAACAGAACTGCAAGAAGTTAAGGCTTTTTTATTAGGAAATCATCAGCAATCATTAGGCGCGCACCAGACATGGGCTGAAGAAATGAAAGCAAACTATGATATTAATGAAAAAAATGTCGATGAAATCATCGAAAAAGAAGTTGGACATAAATTCAAACGTGTACTAGAAGATGCAGGCGTATTTAAAAATACGTCACAGGGTCAAGAGGCGTTTGAGCGTTTTATTGAAACTTTATAATAATAAATAATCATATAAAGAGCGATACAAGGTAATTTCTACTTACGTATCTGCTCTTTTTTTTTGAAATGAATAAGCATATAATTAAAAGAAATAGGAGGAGATTAAATGCAAATAAAAGGTAAATATATCATTTTTGCATGTATTATGATGTGTCTCATGATAGCAGGATGTTCCAATACTGAAGGTAATCATGATGAACAAAAATCTAATAGCAACGATGCCAAACACGAACTACATATTGCAGCCGCAGCTAGTTTGACGGATGCAACTAAAGATTTAGAAAAAGCGTTCAAAAAAGAGCATAAAGATGCACATATTACATTTAATTATGGTGGATCAGGTGCTTTAAGACAACAAATAGAAAAGGGGGCGCCTGTTGATGTTTTTATGTCTGCGAATACAAAAGATGTTGATGCTTTAGGAGAAAAAGCTCAAAATAAATATCAATATGCCAAAAATACTTTAGTATTAATTGGCGCTGAAGATAGCGACTATCAAAGCGTGAAAGATTTAAAAGATGATGATAAGTTAGCTATTGGTGAAGTTAAGTCAGTTCCTGCAGGGAAATATGCTGAGCAATATTTAAAAGATAATCAACTTTTTAATGATGTAAAACCGCATTTAGTTTTTGCAAAAGACGTGCGACAAGTATTGAATTATGTAGAAAAAGGCAATGCTCAATTAGGGTATGTTTATAAAACAGATTTATACCAAAGTCAGCAAAATGGAAAAAGTAAAGTGAAAGAAATTGAAACTGCAAACCTAAAAAATCCAATTACATATAAATCAGCTACAACTTCAGATAAAAACTTAGCTAAAGAATGGGTTAAGTTCTTAAAAACAGACGAAGCAAAAGAAATTTTAAAAAAATATAAATTCAATGCTTAGGAGGTCTTATAAATGCCAGATGTCACACCATTTTGGATATCGTTAAGAGTAGCAATTATTAGTACGATCATCGTTACAATTTTAGGTATTGTTATATCAAGATGGTTGTATAAACGTCATGGTTTTATTGCTAGATTACTAGAAAGTATGATTGTTTTACCCATTGTTTTACCTCCGACAGTTATGGGATTTATCTTATTAATAGTGTTTTCTCCACGAAGTATAATTGGTTCATTTTTTACGGATATATTACATTTGCCAGTCGTATTTACATTAACTGGAGCAGTGTTAGCGTCGATTATCGTTAGTTTCCCATTAATGTATCAGCATACTGTACAAGGCTTCCGGAGTATTGATAACAAGATGTTGAATACGGCTAGAACAATGGGGGCAAGTGAGCGTAAAATATTTTTTGAAATTATTCTTCCATTGTCTAAAAGACCTATATTATCAGGCATCATGATGAGTTTTGCGCGTGCAATAGGTGAATTTGGTGCTACGTTAATGGTGGCGGGATATATTCCTAATAAGACTAATACATTACCATTAGAGATATATTTCTTAGTGGAACAAGGAAAAGAGAATCAAGCATGGCTCTGGGTATTAGTGTTGGTAGCATTTGCTGTAACTGTAATCGGTACAATTAATGTGTTAAATAAAGATGTTTATCGAGAGGTGCGTTAATGTTAACAATAGATTTAAAGCATTTACTAAATCAAACACAACTCCGAATTAAAATTGAAGATGCTGAACCTAAAATTTATGCAATTAAGGGCCCTTCAGGCATCGGTAAAACGACAATATTAAATATGCTAGCAGGTTTACGAAAACCAGATCAAGCCCTAATAAGCATAAATAATCATACTCTGACAGACACAATCAATCATATTGATGTAAAAATTCAAAATCGTAATATAGGTTATCTATTTCAAGATTATCAGTTATTTCCGCATATGAACGTCTTTCAAAATATTACATTTATGGCAGGACCTTCTGATCATATTGATACTTTAATTACTCAATTAAATATTGAACATTTGAAAACTAAATTTCCAATTCGGCTCTCGGGCGGTGAATCTCAACGTGTAGCGTTAGCTAGAACACTAAGTACTAAACCAGATTTAATATTATTAGACGAGCCATTTTCTAGTTTAGATGATACGACTAAAGAAGAGAGTATTTCACTCGTTAAACGCATTTTTAAGTTATGGCAAATTCCAATCATTTTTGTTACGCATTCTAATTATGAAGCAGCACGGCTAGCACATGAAGTTATCAATATCGAGTGATATTATAGTGTGAAGTTTAAAAGTTTAAAATGATATTATGTATAAAAATTGGAAATAAATGGTATGTGAAGCCATGTCTATAAATAACTTTTAAAATATAGCTTCTATTTAAAAAGGTGGGAATTAAAATCAAATCTAAATTTGGTTTTGTTTCTGCTCTTTTTAGATTAGAAGTTTGAATATTGGTGTGATAAGTGTATATAATAAGCATAATTTTATAGCAAGGAGACCTTTTATAATGATTGTAGAATTTTTAGGAACTGCGGGAGGCGTGCCTTCACTTTTTGATTCAGTTTCACAACATAAAGATGCGCCTATACGAACCGGTCCTGGTCTTTTTATTCACGATTTGAAACTTTTAATTGATAGTTCAGAAGATATATTTTATCAGTTAAGACAAGCAAAAATAGCCGATATTAAATATGGTATATATTCACATTGGCATCCAGATCATACAATGGGTCTTAGAATTTGGGAAACACTTAATTTTGATTTTGTGAACACAATACCCCAATCGAAAGTCACAACAATATATTTAACATCGCAAGAAGTAGAAGATTTTAAAACATATTTTGGGCATTGGAATCATTTGTTGTATTTACAACAAATAGGGGTTGTTGAATTAAAAATTGTAAGTAATAATGCAAAGATTACGATTAAAGATACAACGATTGAATGGATTCAATTATCAGAAAAAATTGCTTTTGGTTTTTATATAACTACACCTACCAAACGACTACTCATAATCCCAGATGAAATCAAAGGTTTTCAACCGATTAATAAAGTAAAGGATGTAGATGTAGCTATCTTACCTTTTGGTAGTAATGAAGTAAACCCTGTTACAAAAGAGCGAATTCATGAGGAAGGTATGTTAAGTACATTAGGCGAAGCTACGTTTGAAGAATGTGTGGAAATTGCTAAAAACATCAACGCTAAACATACATATTTCACGCATATTGAAGCAACAGAAAGTTTAACTCAATTACAAGCGAAAGCATTAGAACGACAGTTAAGCGAAGCGGGGATCTCATCGACAATTGCTTATGACAGTTTGAAAATTAAAGTTTGAAGTGATAACAGTGAAAATGATTAAGCATAAACCAGCATTTAATCTTTCTAATCAGACACCGTTGTAATTCTAAGAAAGATCAGATTGGGCAAACAAATACAATCATTTAAATACTTGTAGAAGCACTACTAATCTACATAATATTTTAATAACTAAGTACTGGTGCTAGTTTATGATTGCATTAGAGACACATTAATCTATTTTAATTTAAACATAGGGAATACGCTCGTTTTTCGAATAATGCACTCAAACCGTTGTTACAAAGTAATCCAAGATTTATAATAGAAATAACGACGCAAAGTGAGGGATGTCATCGTGAATGAAGCACGTTATTCAAGACAGATGTTATTTAAACATATAGGTTCTAATGGGCAAGAAAAAATTATGAATGCGCATGTATTAATTGTGGGGATGGGTGCTCTAGGTACACATCTTGCTGAAGGTTTAGCGAGAGCTGGTGTAGGTGAGTTAACGATAGTAGATAGAGACTATATTGAATATAGTAATTTGCAACGACAAACAATGTTTACAGAAATGGATGCACAAGAGCGCTTACCTAAAGTAATTGCTGCCGAGCGTAATTTAATGGCGATACGTCAAGATTTGAAGTTAAATCCATATATTGAACATGTAGATAGACTATTTTTAGAAACATATGCTCAAGATGTACAACTTATTTTAGACGCAACGGATAATTTTGAAACAAGACAATTGGTTAATGATTTTGCTTATAAAGCGACTATTCCTTGGATTTATGGTGGTGTGGTACAGAGCACTTATGTAGAATCTACATTTATACCTGATAAAACGCCTTGTTTCAATTGTCTAATGCCACAATTACCAGTCATTAATATGACTTGCGATACTGTCGGGGTCATCCAACCTGCAGTTACTATGACAACAAGTTTGCAATTACGAGATGCGCTAAAGATATTGATTGGTGAAGCAACCACGCCAAAATTGACGTACGGAGATATTTGGGAAGGTACGCATTTTACATTTGGCTTTAGTAAACTTTATAATGCATCATGTCCAACTTGTGGCTCCCAGCCTACCTACCCACACCTCAATGCGACTGAAAGACAGTTTGCAAGTTTATGTGGGAGAGATACAGTACAGTATGAGAATTCAGATATTTCCCAGGAAATGTTGGAAACGTTTTTAATACACCAAGCTATACCTTATAAACGTAATCCATATATGTTACATTTTGAATATAAAAAGCACAGAATTGTTAGCTTTAAAGGTGGTAGAATGTTGATTCACGGTATGACCAAACCACAACAAGCTATTAACTTAATTAATCAATTATTTGGGTAGAGGTGAGGCATTATGCATACTAATGTAAAGCTAGATAGAGATATTAAATGCGCTGTGTTAACGGTTTCTGATACAAGAGATTATGAAACAGATAAAGGTGGTAGATTAGTTATAGAGCTACTATCTTCTTTAAACGTTACTATTTCAAAAGCGCATTATAAAATTGTGGAAGATGAACAAACAGCTATCATCCAACAAATAGAGCGTTGGTTATTAGAAGATATTGATGTTGTGATCACTACAGGTGGTACTGGTATCGCACAACGAGATGTTACGATTGAAGCGGTCTCAAGTTTGATCACAAAAGAAATAGAAGGTTTCGGAGAATTGTTTAGATACCTTAGCTACACCGAAGATGTAGGTACGCGTGCCTTGTTGTCTCGTGCGATTGCAGGCACTGTGAATGACAAATTAATTTTTAGTATACCTGGCTCTACTGGTGCCGTAAAATTAGCTTTAAACAAACTAATCAAACCAGAATTAAACCATTTAGTACAAGAAATTACTAAATAAAATAGGGCGGGACATGGAGCATCATTATAAAATGCTTTCATTGTCTCGCCCCGGCAATCATAAAACCATGACTAGAGAAAGTGTTTAATATAAGCTTGCTTTTGTTTCTGTCATCTTCTAGTGGCCGTACTATATTTGAGATGAAGTTATCTTTGATGTCTCGAATGCTATTTTTATATAATATGAGATGCTAATGATTATCTTTTATAATCACCTGATTTGCCACCAGTTTTAGAAAGAAGATAAGTTTCGCCGATGACCATTCCTTTATCTAAAGCTTTTGTCATATCATATACAGTAAGCGCCACAGCTGAAGCTGCCGTAAGTGCTTCCATTTCCACACCAGTCTTTCCAGTAGTAGACACGGTAGCCTGGATATTGAGTGTGTAAGTTTGTTTGTTTGCTTGCCAGTCAAAAGTGACATCAATGCCAGTTAGAGGTAGTGGATGACACATCGGTATAATATCTGAAGTATTTTTAGCCGCCATAATACCAGCGATTTGAGCGGTGTTGAGTACATTGCCTTTTTGGTTCGTATGATCAACGATTTGTTGATAAATATCTGAATTTACAGTAATGCTTGAGTGCGCAATAGCAGAACGTTTTGTTATATTTTTATCAGAAACGTCTACCATTTTTGCATTACCTTGTTCATTAATATGTGTGAATTCAGTCAAAATATCCCTCCTAATCGAGTTCTAGTATATCACGAAATTATAAATTATAAGGAGTAGATTGTGATGTCTGTTGAGAAAAGAAATCCAATTCCAGTGAGTGAAGCCATTAAACGTGTGGTTAATCAAGCTATTTTTATGGATGTAAAAACATTAGCTTTAGAGGACAGCTTAAATCACATTTTAGCTGAAGATATTGTAGCTACACATGAGATACCAAGATTTCATAAATCGCCGTACGATGGTTTTGCGTTAAGAAGTATTGATACAGAAGGCGCAAGTGGTGATAATCGGATTACATTCCAAGTTATTGATCACATAGGCGCAGGTTCGGTTTCAAATAAAAAAGTTGGTGAGTTTGAAGCAGTGCGTATTATGACAGGTGCAGAAATACCTAAAGGCGCTGACGCAATTGTGATGCTTGAGCAAACGATAGAAGGTAATCAGGAGTTTTCAATAAGGAAATCGTTTAACGTAAATGAGAATGTTTCATTAAAAGGTGAAGAAACACAAGTCGGAGATGTAGTGTTAGAAAAAGGACAACAGATTAATCCAGGCGCTATAGCTGTTTTAGCGACATATGGTTATACACAAGTCACAGTTTATGAAAAACCTAGCGTCGCCATTATTGCGACCGGTAGTGAATTGTTAGATGTCAGTGATGCGTTAGAACCTGGAAAAATTCGAAATTCCAATGGACCAATGATAACAGCATTGGCAAAAAAACATGAATTAAAGGTTAACACTTATAAAATTCAGCAAGATGATTTAAACAGTAGTATCGAAGTTGTAACTCAAGCATTGGCTAATCATGACATTGTGGTTACAACTGGAGGTGTTTCTGTAGGAGACTTTGATTATTTGCCACAGATTTATGAAGCTATCAATGCTGAAGTATTGTTTAATAAGATTGCAATGAGACCGGGAAGTGTAACGACAGTAGCAGTTGCTAATGGTAAATATTTATTTGGTTTATCTGGCAATCCTTCTGCTTGTTTCACTGGTTTTGAATTATACGTTAAACCTGCAATACAACATATGATGGGTGCTAAAGCTATTTATCCGCAAATCGTCCAAGCGACACTCATGGAAGACTTTAAAAAACCCAACCCATTCACGAGATTTATTCGAGCAACAGTTACTTTTAACGGTAAAGAAATGACCGTCAGACCTTCAGGATTCAACAAATCTGGTGCGGTTGTAGCTATTGCCCACAGTAACGCGATGATTATGTTGCCAAGTGGTACAAGAGGCTACCAAAAAGGGCATACTGTGAATGTGATTTTAACTGAATCTCAAGCTTATGAATTGGATAGTACATTATGATCTTGCAAATTGTAGGTTATAAAAATTCAGGGAAAACAACACTCATGACTTATGCGGTTGAAATATTAAAATCTCATGGTATGCGTGTGGCAACCATAAAACATCACGGTGGCAAGGACAAAGGGCATTCTGATATTGCATTGCAAACAAATACAGTTGATCATATGAGACATTTTAACGCTGGCGCAGATCAAAGTATTGTACAGGGGCATCATTTTCAGCAAACTGTGACGCGTTACGAAAATCAAAGACTTGATGAAATTATAGCCAAATCTGTTACAATAGATAATGATATCGTTATAGTAGAAGGTTTTAAAGAAGCAAAATACAGTAAAGTAGTTGTATATCGTGATGATATTGATTATAAATACTTAAGTGAATTATCAAATATTAAGTACGACATTAATATAGAACAGCCATTAGCGATGCAAAAATTTGAGCAGTGGTTATTATCTTTTGTTAACGTAAAAGGAATGGATTAAATGAAGCAATTTGAAGTCACAAACGTGCCTATACAAACAGAGCAATATCGTCAATATGTACTCAATGAACATCAAGGCGCAGTGGTTATTTTTACTGGGCATGTACGAGAATGGACTAAAGGAGTTAAGACCGAGTATCTAGAATATGAAGCTTATATCCCTATGGCTGAAAAAAAATTGGCTCAAATAGGTGATGAGATTTCACGAAAATGGCCTGGTACACAAACTGCTATAGTCCACAGGATTGGACCGTTAGCAATATCAGATATTGCAGTCCTGATAAGTGTTTCTTCCCCACATCGTAAAGACGCCTATCAAGCAAATGAATATGCAATTGAAAGAATTAAAGAAGTAGTGCCGATTTGGAAAAAAGAAATTTGGGAAGATGGCGCTGAATGGCAAGGTCACCAACGTGGTTACCATGAGGATGCAATGGGAGGGGATAAGATATGAAAGTGTTGTATTTTGCAGAAATAAAAGAGATTTTAGCAAAAACATCAGAAGATATTGATTTGAGTTATGATATTACTGTAGATGAGTTTTTGACAGATTTATTTAAACGTTATCCTGGTGTCAGTGATAAACAATTTCAAGTAGCGGTCAATGAGGAATTTGTCAAAGGCGATGACATAGTACAGCCTAATGACACTATCGCGTTGATACCACCAGTTAGTGGAGGTTAATAAGAAAATGAAAGCGATTATACTTGCCGGAGGACAATCAGAGAGATTCGGTAAACCAAAAGCTTTTGCACAAATTAATTCGCAGATGTTTTATAAGCGAATTATAGAAGTGTTAGAAGGAACAAACTTGTTCAATGAAATTATTATAAGCACCAATGAAACATTAGCACCACAATTTGATTATCCTAATATTGCTATTGATGATGCTGAAAACAAAGATAAAGGTCCAATGGCTGGTATTTATTCAGTGATGCGACAACATACAGATGAAACACTTTTCTTTGTAATATCTGTAGATACACCCATGATTACACAAAAAGCAATAAGTAAATTGTATCAATTTATGATTGAACATTTGATTGAAGATCAACTCAATATTGCCGGTTTCCAAGAAAAGGGTATGCCAATCCCTACGATGGCATTTTATAGTCCACAGACACTGCCTACTATAGAAACAGCTTTGGATTCAGGTGATTATAGCCTTAAAAATGTCTATTCTAAAGTTAAAAGTGATTGGTTAGATGTACATGAAATAGATTCATCTAATTATTGGTACAAAAATATAAATTATCAACAAGATTTAGAAGATTTACACCATGACATTATGAATAGCTAAGGGGGCTTATATTATGGTAGAACAAATAACTGATAAACTTGGCCGTCCAATTCGAGATTTAAGATTGTCAGTTACAGATCGTTGCAATTTCCGCTGTGATTATTGCATGCCGAAAGAAATTTTCGGTGATGATTTTGTTTTCTTACCTAAAGACGAATTACTCACGTTTGATGAAATGGTGCGTATCGCTAAAGTTTATACACGATTAGGTGTTAAAAAAATACGGATTACAGGTGGAGAACCTTTATTAAGAAGAGATTTATATAAATTAATATATGAGTTAAATCAATTGGAAGGTATAGAAGATATAGGTTTAACCACAAATGGTTTGTTATTAAAAAAACATGGTCAAAATTTATATGATGCAGGTTTACGACGTATTAATGTAAGTCTAGATGCGATTGACGATAAAGTATTCCAAGCTATAAACAACCGAAATATTAAGGCTTCTACGATTTTGCAACAAATAGATTATGCTGTTTCAATAGGATTTCATGTGAAAGTGAATGTTGTTGTTCAAAAAGGCGTGAACGACGACCAAATTTTGCCTATGATACAATATTTTAAAGATAAAGATATTGAAATACGTTTTATTGAATTTATGGATGTCGGAAATGATAATGGTTGGGACTTTAGTAAAGTAGTTACAAAAGATGAAATGTTAAATATGATTGAGTCCGCATTTGATATTGAACCTGTTGAGCCTAAGTATTTTGGCGAAGTTGCAAAATACTATCGTCATAAAGATAATGGCGCTAAATTTGGGCTTATTACAAGTGTATCTGAATCTTTCTGTTCTACATGTACACGTGCAAGGTTATCATCTGATGGTAAGTTTTATGGTTGCCTTTTTAGTACGGTAGATGGATTTAATGTAAAATCGTTTATGCGTTCTGGAGTGTCAGATGACGCACTGTTTGAACAGTTTAAAGCGCTATGGAACATTAGAGATGATAGATATTCAGATGAGCGTACGGCACAAACTGTGGCCAATAGAAAACGTAAAAAAATAAATATGAATTATATTGGTGGCTAATAACAATCAAAGCACATCTAGTTATCGAATGGAAACAACCAGTTTTTGATAATAATAGTTAATAAAAATATTCATACAAAGCGTTAAAACCAAGGTAGATGAGTGTGTCTTTTACAAAGATGTGTGAAGCTATTAATTCTAATTATGAGCTTAATAGGAGTAGGAGAGAAATCAAATTTTGAATGTTGATTTTTCCCTGCTCTTTTTTTATTATCATTTTAAATCATGTTTTATGTAAAATAAGTTCAAAAGTGAGGAATGATAGATTTGCAAGATAATGTATTATACATAAGTAATTTTTTAATGATTAAAGATAACGAACAATAGAAAATGATTACTATAATCATATGTAACTATATAAATATTTTCCAATAGTAAAATTTATTTATCTGTTTCTTTAAAAATAATAGATTTAATGAAGAAAGTGTTATATAATATTTAAAAAGCTTATTCATTATATAAAGCCAATACTAACAATGAGAATAAACCATGAGGAGGCCATATTTATGGAAAGTAAAGCAGCATATTATATTACATCTGAAAGAGCTTTAAGCCAATTGAAGCATTGGTTAAAGTCAGTGCATCGTTTGTCTATTGAAGAATTTGTGGTGTTATTTAAAGTATATGAAGCAAATAAAATTAGTGGAAAAGAATTGAGAGACACGCTACATTTTGAAATGTTATGGGACACGAGTAAAATAGACGTTATTATAAGAAAAATTTATAAAAAAGAATTGATTTCAAAGGTACGTTCAGAAACCGATGAAAGGCAAGTATTTTACTATTATACAGAAGCACAAGCGAAGCAAATTGATGATATTATTAAGGAAATAGAAAATATAAAAGTTGCTTAACAGGCAAATTAAAAGTCAAAGGCTTACCATCTACATTTAATTGAGACTAACCAAGTGCTATAAAGGCATTTGCATTTTGATATTTAAAATGATTTATTTATAAAGCAATATAAAATGTTGGTTGTATGTTTTTTTGAAACCGTAGAATATGATGAATGCAAACTCAAGCATGACATACGTTTTGTGGTCATAAAAACTACCGATAAGAATACCCCCTCGAAGTAACCATTGAAAAATGAAAAATTTGAGGGGGTATTTATATATAAAATATCATTTAAGTACACTGTGAACTCTTTGTAATTTATCGTTTATATCAAATATTAAAATGCACTAGTGTGTTTTACTTTTTTACCGTGCACAAAGTAATAAATAACACCTGTAATCAATACTAAAATTGCCATAATAGCGTATAGCTGTGCGAATGATACAGCAGAAGTTACGAAACCTAATACATACGGGCCAAATCCAAGACCCAAGTCTAAACCGATAAAATAAGTTGATGTCGCAATACCATATTTTGCTGGTGGAGATACTTTGATTGCGATTGCTTGCATACATGATGAAATGTTCCCGTAGCCTGCCCCCAAGAATAATCCTGCAAGTATAAGTAACCAACTATTATTTGTGATACTTAATGTTAGGAATGTAAGGATTAAAAAGATGAATGCTGGATAAGCTACAACATTTTCATTTTTATCGTCCATCATTCTTCCAGCTACTGGTCGTGTAACTAAAGAAGCAATAGCATAGAAAATAAAGAAATAACTAGAAATTGTAACTAAATTAATTTCTTGAGCAAAGAATTGTAAAAATGTCAGTATAGATGAATAAGATAATCCTGCAAGTAGCATAATAATAGCAACTGGCAGCGCTTCTTTTGCAATATAATGATTGATATCAAATTTCTTATTCTTAGCATTTTGGGGCATAGCAACTTCACTTGTTAAATCGATATTCAATTTAATAAAGAATGAAATAATAAAACTTACGATACCACATAATAAGCATAGTAAAAATAATAATTGAATAGGAAATGTATTGATAAGTAGAAGACCGAAGAATGGGCCTATTGCAGCTCCAATAACTAAACTTAATGAGAATAGGCTAATCCCTTCACTTTTTCTTTCTGGTGGCGTGGTATATGCCGCGATTGTTCCAGTAGCAGTTGTCGTAACGCCAGTAGCTATACCATTAACTAATCTTGTAAACATAAGCACTGCTAAAGCGCCTTCGATAAAGTAGAATAATTGAGTGATAATTAATAAGATTAAACCGATGATTAAAATGCGCTTAGGACCGATTTTATTAACATATTTACCTGTAATAAAGCGGCCTATTAATGATCCAATAATGAATAAACCAGATACAAGCCCAGCCATACTATCTGATGCATGGTATTCTGATTTCGTATAACTTGCAATAATAACAATAAGTAAATACAT
The DNA here is from genome assembly GCF_017892065.1 of Staphylococcus sp. GDY8P120P. NCBI lineage: Bacteria > Bacillati > Bacillota > Bacilli > Caryophanales > Staphylococcaceae > Staphylococcus > Staphylococcus sp. GDY8P120P. Next base: position 61,159 of record NZ_JAESKI010000022.1, read on the forward strand.
ACATAAATAAACTAAAAAGTTTGTAATAAAATTAATGTTAAAACTCTTTGTCCAAATAGGTGACTTCGTCGATGCTGTTTGGTTCATTTTAAAATTCCTCCATTGCTAAAATTTGTTCATGAATAGATTGTAATGATTTGGTAATATGTTCAAGTTCTGACGTTGACAAGCCTGTGTTTTTAATAATTTTGTCTTGCAATTTATCTACACGAGTACTGATATTGTTATACAGTGATTGTCCTTCTTGAGAAAGTGAGAGCCATTTTTCTCGTTTGTCTGTGCCTGATTCAACAGTTAATAAGGATTTTTCAGAAAGTACTTTTAAAATTTTTCTAGCTGTTGGTTTTTCAATTGAGCGTCGTTTTGAAATTTGTACTAGAGTGGTTGGCGCATTGTAACAAATGTCTTTTAATACCAGCCATTGTGCTGGATAGAGTTCAAATTCTTCAAAAATAGGTTGAAAAAGTTTGGTATAAGGTCTATAAATGGCGATAATATTATCAAATACAAATTTATTTTCCATGAATGAGTGCCTCCGAAATAGTTAGCTTAGCTAACTTAATTTTGAACAAATTATATTTTAATCTATTTATGGAGAAAAATCAATACGTATTTTAAAGAAAACGTTTTCGTATAGAAAGATAGGAAAATGTAATATTTTAAATTGAGGTAATGAGTTATAAGAAGTAAACACGTGTACAATTTGTTAAGATAAAGCTAAAGAAGAAATAGGGGGATAAGTCATGAAAGATTTAAAATTAGATCATATTGTTCATTATGTACAACAGTTAGATAATTTCAAATTCCCAGGCCGCATATTTACATTACATCAAGGTGGAAAGCACGATAGATTAGGCACGTATAATCGTTTGGCTTATTTAAATAACGCATATATTGAATTATTAGACGTTTATAAACCGGAAACATTACAAAAAATAATTAAGAGTGAAGAAGGACGTGTGTCTTTTCCTTCGAAAATCGTTCAAGACCATTATCAACAAGGTCTAAAAACAATAGCCTTTCAAACACAGGATATATCTAAATTGAAAGAAAATTTAGAGGCCCAAAATATAGAGGTTGTCGGCCCCTTAGAGATGGATAGAGAAAATACCAAAGGTGAAAAGACTACATGGAAGTTATTATATATTGCTGATCCTGATTATAGGGTGAAGCCGCCCTTTTTTATCCAATGGGATGAAAGCGTAAAAGAGAGAGAAACAAAGATAGCGCCATTACGACAAGAAGCTTTTACTATAAAAGGTATTGAAATAAACAGTACCGAAAGGAATCACACCGCTGAAAAGTGGAAACAATGGTTTGGAATGGAAGTCGTAAGTCATTCAGAAACCGAGACAACATTAAAATTAAAAAATGATGATGTTGTCTATCGAATATATGATGGGGCATATTCTGGTTACAAAGCAGTGATATTAAAAGACAATAAAACAGCCTCTCCCTACACATTGATTATTAGAGGGCTAAAGTATAAAGTTGAAGCAGATTAATAAATATAGATATATATACTATGCGCAATAACAATAACATGTATCAAAGAAACCATTAGTGTTAAAATAGTTAAGGAAGTTGCCAATTTGTTTTTACCAGATAAAAGTAATAAATAAACAGATAATAAAAATGTAAAAGCAGCTAATATAATCCTCAAACTTAGGTATGAAATACTAAAAGATGTACCAAACGCTTGAATTACAAAAATTAAATTGACTAGGAAAAGTAGTCCTAATATGATGATACGCATAATAATCACCTCATTTCTTTATTTACATTATTATATCAAAGAATAGGAAATGATGTGAAAGAATGCGTGAAGCAATGTATAATAACAAAGTATGTAATGGTAAAAGGAGATATCAGTTTTATGGAAAAGATGAATATCACAAATCAGGTTCATGATGCGTTTGTCAAATCACACTCACAAGGAGATTTGTTACAATTAACACAATGGGCAGAAACAAAAAAATTAACTGGCTGGTACTCGAAACGTATTGCAGTCGGTGAAAATGGCGAAATTTTAGGCGTAGCCCAGTTATTATTTAAAAAAATACCTAAATTGCCATACACACTATGTTATATTTCAAGAGGATTTGTAACTGATTATAGTAATAAGCTTGCGTTAGAAACATTATTACAATATGCAGTACAAATAGCTAAAGAAGAAAAAGCTTATACAATTAAAATAGACCCAGATGTAGAAGTGGATAAAGGTGCTGACGCACTGAGACATTTAAGAGAATTAGGATTTAAACATAAAGGATTTAAAGCAGGCCTCTCTAAAGACTATATTCAACCAAGAATGACAATGGTAACACCTATTGATAAAAATGACGATGACTTAATTCAAAGTTTTGAAAGAAGAAATCGCTCAAAAGTGAGATTAGCTTTAAAACGCGGCACCAAAGTAGAGCGTTCTGATAGAGAAGGTTTAAAAACATTTGCTGAATTAATGAAAATTACTGGTGAAAGAGATGGCTTTTTAACAAGAGATGTTAGTTATTTTCAAAATATTTATGATGCACTTCATCCTGATGGCGATGCAGAATTATTTTTAGTGAAGTTAGAACCTAAACCAGTACTTAAAGATTTACGCCAAGATTTAGCACAATTAGAAGAAGAAAAAGTGAAATTAACTGAGAAAAAGCAAGATAAAAAAACATTAAATAAAATAAATGACGCCGAAAATAAAATGAAAAAGACACAAGAACTAATTGATGAAATGGAAGCGCTAGAAGACAAGCATCCAGAAGGCATCTATTTATCTGGGGCGTTACTTATGTTTGCAGGAAACAAGTCATATTATCTTTACGGTGCTTCCTCAAATGATTATCGTGATTTCTTACCAAACCATCATATGCAATTTGCGATGATGCAATATGCCAGAGAACATGGCGCGACTACATATGATTTTGGTGGCACAGATAATAATCCAGATAAAGATTCAGACCACTATGGACTATGGACATTTAAGAAAGTGTGGGGCACTTATTTAAGTGAAAAAATTGGGGAATTTGATTATGTTTTAAATAAACCGTTATACCAAGTGATTGAAAACCTTAAACCTAAATTGACGAAAGCGAAAATCAAACTTTCACGTAAATTAAAACGTAATTAATATTAAGAAGAGTATGTTATAAAGATAGACACGTTATAAGGTATTAATATGAAAGTTAAACTTTATAACGTGCATTTTTTATGGGTTTTAAAGTATACATATATTTTAAAAGTTAAAGTGATACAAACAAATGATTGAATAATAAAACAATATACTGACATAAGCTGAATTATAATGTAGAGGAGAAAGAAAATATGATCAAAAAACTTTTACAGTTTTCACTGGGAAATAAGTTTGCTATCTTCCTTATGGTCATACTGGTTATATTAGGTGGCGTATATTCAAGTGCTAAAATGAAACTTGAACTATTACCTGACGTAGAACCACCAGTAATTACTGTACAAACGACAATGGCAGGAGCTACGCCTGAAACGATCAAAGATGATATAAGTGATAAGATTGACGACCAAATAAGATCCATGGCAAATGTAAAAAATGTTAATGCTCAATCCATTCAAAATGCTTCTATGGTATCTGTTGAATATGAAAATGGAACGAATATGGATAAAGCTGAAAATGATTTAAAAAAGGAATTGGATAAAATTAACTTCAGTGATGAAGTTGAAGAACCAGAGTTAACGAGAAGTTCCATGAATGCTTTTCCAATTGTAGCCTATTCATTTACCACAGATGATAATAATCTTAAAGATACAACAAGCAAAGTTAATAACCAACTATTGCCTAAATTACAGACAATTGATGGCGTACAAAATGCACAATTGAACGGGCAAACATCACGAGAAGTTTCAATAAAATTTGACCAAGATAAATTACAACAGAGTGGTTTGACTGTAGAAAGTGTGGAACAATTTTTAAAAAGTGCTACTAGTGAAACCCCGTTAGGATTATTCCAATTTGGTAAAACTGAGAAATCGGTAGTAATCGATGGACAATTCACTTCAGTAGAAGCGTTGCAAAATTTGGAAATCCCATTATCAGCATCAAGTATGAGTAGCCAAGGACAAAGTGATGGAGAGTCAACTCAAAATGGTGAGGCGCAACTTTCGTCACAAGCAGCTGATACACCATCGTCTGATAATAATTCGGATGAAGCGGCTAATGATAGTAGTGTACCTTCAGTTAAACTTCAGGACATTGCAAGTGTTTCAGTAGGTGAGGAACGTGAGTCTATTTCTAAAACAAATGGCAAAGACGCAATTAATGTACAAGTGACAAAAGCCCAAGATGCAAACACTGTTCAAGTAGCAAATGATACTAAAAAAGCCATAGATGAATTCACAAAAGAAAATAAAGATATAAAAGCTACAAAAGTGATGGATACGGCCAAACCAATAGAAGATTCACTGTATACAATGATTGAAAAAGCAGCACTCGGTACGATTGTAGCTATTATTGTCATCTTATTATTCTTAAGAAACATTAGAACTACGGCGATTTCAGTCGTTTCCATACCTATGTCTATACTTATTGCGATGGTTGCGCTGAAATTAGCCAATGTTTCATTAAACATTTTAACACTTGGTGCGCTGACAGTTGCAATCGGACGTGTTATCGACGATTCAATCGTTGTAGTTGAAAACATATATAGACGTTTATCAGACAAAAAAGAGGCATTAACGGGTGATAAGCTAATCATCAGTGCAACAAAAGAAGTTTTCAAACCAATCATGTCTTCTACTATTGTTACGATTATCGTATTTCTACCGTTAGCATTTGTAACTGGTTCAGTAGGTGAAATGTTTAGGCCATTTGCACTTGCAATTGCGTTTAGTTTATTAGCGTCGTTACTTGTTTCAATTACGATTGTACCTTCCTTGAGTGCTACATTTTTTAAAAAAGGTATAAAACGGAAAAAAGAAACATCTTTAGGCATAGTAGGTAGGGGCTATAAAAAGATATTACGTTGGTCACTCGCGCATAAATGGATAGTAATGCTTATAAGTACTGTTGTTTTAATAGCTAGTGTGGGCTTAGGTGCTGCGAAACTAGGAACTAGCTTTATCTCAACTGGTGAAGATAAATTTATGGCATTAACGTATACACCAGAGCCAGGTGAAACAGAAGCAGGTGTCTTAGAACATGCTGAACAAGTACAAAAATATTTGAATAATAAAGATAAAGTGAAAACAGTACAATATTCTGTTGGTGGAGCAACACCAACAGATCCGACAGGTAGTTCAAACAGTATGGCGATTATGGTGGAATATGAATCTAACACCCCTAATTTCGATGAAGAACCTGATAAAGTCTTGAATCATATCGAGACATATCAGCATCCCGGGGATTGGGCGAACCAAGATATGAGTGGTGGCGGCACAAATAATGAATTAGAAGTATCCGTAACAGGACCATCACTTGACGCAATAAAAGATACGGTTAATAAAGTTGAGAATGATATGAAAGATATTGAGGGGATGGCAAATGTAAAATCTGATTTAACAAAAACATACGAACAATATAATATCAAAGTAGATCAGAATAAAGCTTCAAATTATGGTTTATCTGCGTCACAATTAGCTATGACATTAAACCAAAACACACCAGAACAAAGTGTAACCACAGTTAAAGAAAGCGGTAAAGAGATTGACGTAAAGATTAAAGAAGATAAAGAGACTGACTGGACAGAAGCAAAACTTAACAACACTGAGCTTCAGACACCAACAGGTCAATCAATTGAATTAAGTGATATAGCTGAATTAGAGAAGACAAGCACACCGAACAAGATAGAAACAAAAGCAGGGGACTATACTTCAAAAGTTTCCGGTAAAGTAACAAGTGATGATGTTGGTGGTACATCTCAAAAAATACTTTCAAAAGTCAATGAAATAGAGAAACCTGATAATGTAGATATTAATGTAGGGGGCGCTAATGAAGATATTAATAATGCAGTAACGCAACTAACTATGGCAATGCTCGCAGCAATTATTATTGTTTATTTAGTATTAGTGTTGACGTTTAAAGGCGCATTGGCACCATTTACAATATTATTCTCATTACCTTATACAGTTATCGGCGTTGTTGTTGCACTAATTGTAACTGGTGAAACAGTTTCTGTACCAAGTATGATTGGTATGCTAATGTTGATTGGTATCGTGGTAACAAATGCAATTGTGTTAATCGATAGAGTAATCAATAAGCAACAACAAGGCATGGAAATGAAAGCAGCGCTATTAGAAGCAGGGGGCACGCGTATCAGACCAATCCTGATGACTGCATTAGCAACGATTGGTGCATTAACACCAATGTTATTTGGTGAAGATAGTTCTATTATTATTTCCAAAGGTATGGCTGCAACAGTTGTAGGCGGTTTAATATCTTCGACATTACTGACATTAATTGTTGTGCCAGTTATTTATGAAATATTGTTTACTTTAAAAGCCAAAATATTAAAAAAAGAAAATAAATCAAAATAACTGATGCAGGACAACATAGAAATGCATTATAATTATTGAACTAATAAAATATGAATCGGGCGTACCGTATCAAGTTGTAGATACCGTACGCCCGTCTTTTAATTTAATAAAAAATGCTGAAATAGCTTAGCTACATCAGCATTAAAATGGGTGTTTTTAATATAAAACTAACGTCAAAATGACATAGATTACAAATAAAACAATACTCATTATATTTAAAATTTGTACAGCTTTCTGGTCGTTCTTACTATTTTTAAAGCCTGTAATTTCCACATTACCTACGATAAGTAATAGCACGATAAATACCCACCAATTTACAGCGGGGAATGATAATGTTGTAATAGCTACAACGAATAACAAAAGTAAAGCCATAATGATACGTAAAATACGTGTAATAATTGTGTTCATCTTAAATATACTTATGTAGCTTACGATTAAATATAACACGGGCAAAAATATAAGATACAGTTGCATATATTACATCCTTTCTATGTTCGTCCTTAATCTTAGCATGTAAAATATTTATTTACTAGGATGTTATTTATTTTCTTTTTGTCTAATTTCTGAACGTACTTCTGCCATTTCTTGTTCTATTTGTTCAAGTTGTCGAATTAAAGGATCTACAGATTGACTAACGGATTCTCTTTTTTCAAGATCACCTTGTAATCGAACGTAATCATGTTTTAGTTCTGCTAGCTTATCATTTAAATCCATTTAATTACCTCCTTCACTATCTTGTATAGGCTTTCAGTATATAGTTAGAATTATAACATGGATTCGAAAGCTTCTAAAATAGATGTAACTTATGTTAAAGTATGAAAATAGAATGAAAATGATATGATTGAATGAAAGAAGGATTTATGTGACCCAACAATTTATTATTATTATTTTACTTATTGCCTTAGGCTATACACTTAAACGCATAAAATACTTTAAAGCTAATGATAGTCAAGTCTTTTCAACCTTAGTCTTAAATGTCACGTTACCTTCTTTAGTAATCGTCAATTTAAATGGGGCAAGCTTAGATTTATCGCTTTCTATATTGCCTATTATGATGATACTATACGGTGTTATTGCAAAAGTCATTGTGATTTGGTTTTTCTTAAAATACGATAATCATATACGTGGCACTGTTGGGATGATGACGGCATCACTCAATATTGGTTTATTTGCTTATCCTCTTGTAGAGGCTATTTGGCCTAAAACAGGTATGATATATTTCGGCATGGCTGATATCGGTGGTGCTATTATTATGTTTGGGGTAACTTATTTTGTTGGGAGTTACTTCAGCAGTGCTGGCGATAATTTTGATTTCAAGTATTTAGGTAAAAATTTGCTTAAATCTGTTCCTTTAATGACATATATCATCATGTTTATTTTAAATATGCTTAATATTCATTTCCCAGAACCTGTAATTAACTTCTTCTCTGTTTTATCAGGTGCTAATATGCCATTATCTATGATTTTACTTGGTTTAATGCTAAACTTCAGTATTGATAATCGCTTTTTACCTATTGCTTTAAAATATTTAGGCTTGCATTATGGCTTAGGCATATTAGCGGGATTATTAGTTTATTTCTTGTTACCAGTAGACGACCAAATGATTAAAACAACATTACAAGTTGCTTGGTTATTACCGATTGGTGTAGCTATCATACCTTATTCTATTCAGTTTAAATATAAGACGTTGCCATTGGTAGGTATGGTCAGTAACTTGACGATTGTAATTAGTATTATTATTTTGTATATCTATCAAGCTTTATTTGTATAAATCATTAAAATAGATAATATTTCTAAACTAATCTGGATAGGTTAGTTCTAACTGTCGACAAAGTTTCCGACTTTGTTGGCAGTTTTTTATGCATACTTTCCGTAGGCATTGCTATAGCTCGTCGTTTTCGGTTAGTGTATTTGCAGGCATCGTATCCAATTACTGCTGCATTTAAAATGAAAGCAATAAAATATATGAAATTATATAGCAAGCGAGTTTATAGGTTGCATAAATATAGTAAAGTAATTAACAAATGCTATGATTTTAGTGAAAATATTGCTATTTTAAAAAATTTTTGGAATAAAGTCGATGAGATAAGCGATCATTGGGACAAAATTAATGTAACTACTGCTCATATTTAGGATGTCGTTTTTAGATAAATTACATCATTTAACAACTTAATAAATCTATTCATCAACCTCACATTAATGTTATACAAACAAAAATAGACAAACCTAGCGCAAATCAAATGTTTGCGTAAGATTTGTCTATTTTTTGAGCCAATCTAAATAAGTTGGTTTGTTATAGACGAGGAGGTATGTTAACCTTTACCTCCCATAAATGCTGGATAGTTTGTCATTCCGCCATCCACATAAATGGTAGTTCCGTGAATATAGCTTGCTAAATCAGATGCGAGGAATCTTGCAACGTTAGCTACTTCATCAGCTTCGCCGATTGCTTTAGCTGGAATCATTTCTAAGGTTTCTTCGCGTGTTTTAGAATCTGAGAATTTTTCTCTTGTATGTTCAGTTACAATTGCGCCTGGTGAGATATTATTAATGCGAATGCCGTATTGCGCGTATTCCATAGACATTGTTTCCATCATTAATTTTAACCCGCCTTTACTCGCGGCATAATTGACATAGTTTGGCCAAGGAATTTTGTCGTGAACGCTTGATGTATTAATAATAATACCTTGTTTATCTTCTTTAAGAAATTGATTAACTGCAGCTTTTGAACCTAAAAAAGCACCAGTTAGGTTGACATCAATCACTTTTTGCCATTCTTCTAAAGGCATCTCGTGAGTTGGTATAGGTTTTTCGAACCCAGCGTTATTAATCATAATGTCAAGTGTACCAAAATGTTTAACGGCAGATTGGACAAGATGATTAACATCATCTTCTTTTGAGATATCTGCTTGAACTTTAATAGCTTTACCACCAGCGTCCTCTATGAATTTAATTGAGGACTCGATAGCATCCATATGACGTTCAGAACGATAGTTTAATATGACATTGGCTTTTTCTTCACCAAATTGTTCTGCCATTGCTTTTCCTATACCACTGCCAGACCCAGTAATAACAACGACTTTACCTTCTAAATCTTTAAACATTTAAAATTCCTCCTTGTTATTCGGCATACTTTAAAAGTTTAGATCATATAATAAAGTATATTGATTGATAATGCTTTGTTGTAACGCTTCTATATTAACCTTTAATATTACCTAAGACAAAGGCAGCTATAACGATTAGTACTATACCTGTCCATATGCCAATCATTTGACGTTTGTCTTTTCTTTCACCTAATAAGAATATTCCTCCAAGTGTAGAGACGATTACTAATAATTGTGAAAATGAAAAGCTAGTTGCTACGCCTACTTTAGGTTGTGAATAGAACATAAACAAGTTACCTATTCCCCAAATTACACCTGGGATTAAATTCCAAACTGTACTTTTTATTGAAGTTTCATGTTTAGCAGATAAAATTAATCCGCCAATTGCCATACCTATAGATTGGAAGAAGAGGGCATTCATGCCATCTACACCAAATATTTGAGCAACTACCACATAGACGACATAGCCTACTGTAGAAATTAATAAAATAGGAATCGCTTTACCAAAGTTTTTGGTATTCTCTGATGCTTCATTTTTTCCTTTAATAGATGTAAGCGCAATACCGCCAACAAGTAAAACCATTGCTACTAAGCCGAGCGCAACTTGAGTTCCAGTACTCCACTCACCTAAGAAAATGGCACTAAATAAAGTTGTGCCGACAAGTTGCAAACCTGTAGAAATTGGCATGGTTTTAGATACACCAATTAAACTCACTGATTTTAATTGATATCCTTGTCCTAATGCCCAAAAAGCACCAGAAATTAAACCTACAATAATAACGATGGGGTCATCGAATTTTGTATTGCCAGTAAGTAAGAGTAAAATACCAATAATAAGCGCACCGAAAGTAGTACCTCTAATTTGGTTGTAAGGGCCTCCACCAACGAGCACATTAATTAAAACAACACTCCCCCAAAACAACGCAGGGAGTAGGGCAATTAATAAATCCATAATTAAGCTTCACTCACTCTCTATTTAATTTTACTTTCCTTCTATATAAAACAATCATTTTTGATCGCCCTAGATACATATTCTAAAGTAAAGTTATCGGATAGTAAAAATATTAGATTATAGTGCAGCCTTTTTATTTATAAAATTAATATGAATAGATAATTTAAACAAGAAACTTATAAAACGCTTACAATTAAATATATGCAGCTACATATTTGAATTTTTTATATTCATAATTAATATTGAAACCTAGTTCGTTGAACCGCTCAACTAAAGTTGAATTTTTGCTACGAATTTTAAAATAAATTTTGTTGATATTATAAGATGTAAATGCAAAATGTAATGAATATGAAAGTAAATCAAAAGCGATACCCATTAATCTATAATCAGAATGAGAAGAAAAATACTTAATTTCAGCAATATGATTATTTTCATAGATTTCAAGGAATAGATAACCTTTAAGCAATCCCTCTGACATAAATATAAATAAGCGATGACAGTCATCCAATGATTCGACGATTTCATCAGCAGTCATGACATCATGTTTAAACGTTTCATTGTGAAGTTTACTAAAATAACGGTAAAAAGCAGGTTGATATTCAATAATATTTTGGGTGTTATTGACTTCGCCCATATCTTTCGTAGTAATGAGATGATAGTCAGTAAAGTTATAAGACGCACCTAAAGATTTCATGAATGGTAAATAGTCTTGTTCGTTTTCTTCGAAAGAGAAATTGAAATTTGCAAAATCAGGTTTGCTCTTTGCCAAACTTTCAAAAAGATGATTCATATCTTCAATAGATGGTTTTATATTTTCAGCTAAGAAAGGCCCAATCACTTTATATTTATTATGCTCATATTTTAGTGCTAAGATTAACATCGTTATTTGGTTTTGCTCATTGACACTTGCAAATACACCTGGATCTTTTATAGCGTCTGAAATAACAGTTCTAATATCATTGTGCATTTGAGGTAGTTTATATAAATAAGAAGCAAATTGGTAGTTAGCACTATTTAGAAATTCTAGAATTTGATCGACATCTTTCGGATTTGTTGTTTTCATATCATTCCCTCCATATGATGAACTATTAAGTTAATTATAAGAACTTTTTCATGTAAATGGAAGTTTTGATGTGCTATATACATGTTACAATAAATATTATATTGAATTTGAAAGGACGAAATTATGAAATCACTTATTATTGCTGAAAAACCTTCAGTAGGCAGAGACATTGCCAAAGCACTAAATATAAATGAAAAACGTAATGGCTATTTCGAAAATAGTAAATATATCGTGACTTGGGCGCTAGGACATTTAGTCACAAATGCGACGCCAGAACAATACGATAATAATTATAAAGAATGGAAGCTGGATGACCTGCCGATTATACCTAAACATATGAAGACGGTTGTCATTAGCAAGACAAAAAAACAATTTTCTATAGTACAATCTTTAATCAATAATAAAAGTGTAAAAGACATTATTATAGCAACAGATGCTGGGAGAGAAGGCGAACTGGTTGCTCGATTAATATTGGATAAAGCCCATAATAAAAAACCTATTCAAAGGTTATGGATCAGCTCAGTAACGAATAAAGCTATTAAAAATGGTTTTTCAAAGTTACAAGATGGACGCAAATTTAATAATTTATATTATGCAGCGTTAGCTCGAAGCGAAGCAGATTGGATTGTTGGAATTAATGCAACACGTGCATTAACTACGAAATATGATGCTCAACTATCACTTGGAAGAGTTCAAACGCCGACAATACAACTTGTTCAAATGAGACAAAACGAAATTAATCATTTCGCACCACAGATGTATTTTACAATGAAAGTTATTGCTGATGGCCTTACATTCCAAAGTGTGAATCCACAATCAGCAACTGATAAAACTGTGTTTGAAAACATTAAAAATGAAATAAACAACAAACCAGCGTTAGTGGAAAAAATAAATAAAACGCATAAGAAATCATACGCGCCTAAACTATTTAATCTAACAGATTTACAACAGGAGGCTTATAAACGTTATCACTTCGGGCCAAAAGAAACATTGAATGTCTTACAAGCTTTGTATGAAAGACATAAACTTGTAACGTATCCACGTACAGATTCGAATTATTTAACTGATGACATGGTAAACACACTTAAAGATCGCGTTCAAGCAATTATGGGTACTTCTTTAAAGGAAATTGCAAAATTACAAATAGCACAATCATTTTCAAAAAATCAAAAATTTATAAATAACCAAAAAGTATCAGACCATCATGCAATTATACCAACAGAAGTGCGTCCTGATATGCAACAGTTAACGCAACGTGAATCAAAAATATATATGATGATTGCTCAAAGATTTTTAGAAAATCTTATGCCTCCTCATGAATATGAAGCTGTAGCTATTAATTTATTAATAGGAAACTATCAATTTGTATTAAAAGATAAAATTACAACAAAATTAGGTTTCAAAGCGATTTATGAAAATAAGGAAGCGGTTAATAATCAAGTTGAGCAATTATCGGAAGGCTCCAAATTAAAAATTACACAATACAAAATCGAACAACAAGAAACAACACCTCCATCGTACTTTAATGAAGGAACTTTATTAAAAGCGATGGAAAGCCCACAAAAATTCTTTAAATTGAATAATAAAAAGCACAATGAAACATTGAAAGAAACAGGCGGTATTGGCACAGTTGCGACTAGAGCAGATATCATCGATAAGCTATTTAATATGAATGCGATTGAATCACGTGATGGAAAAATAAAAGTTACTTCCAAAGGTAAGCAAATTTTAGAATTAGCGCCACAAAAATTAACTTCCCCATTATTAACAGCAGAATGGGAAGAAAAACTTTCATTAATTGAACAAGGAAAATATAATGCAAATCAATTTATATCTGAGATGAAGTCTTTTACGCATGAAGTCGTTAATGAAATTAAAGAAAGTAAGCAAAATTATAAACACGATAACCTAACAACAACTGAATGTCCAACGTGTGGAAAATTTATGATTAAAGTTAAAACAAAAAATGGACAAATGCTTGTTTGTCAGGACCCTAAATGTAAGACTAAGAAAAATGTCCAAAGAAAAACGAACGCACGTTGTCCTAATTGTCATAAAAAAATGATGTTATTTGGTAAAGGTAAAGAAGCAGTTTATCGTTGTGTATGTGGCCATACTGAAACACAGGCACAAATGGATAAACGCCATAAAAATAAAAAGTCTGATAAAGTAAATAAAAAAGATCTAAAAAAATATATGAATAATGATGAAGGTATAGAAAATAATCCATTCCAAGACGCATTAAAAGGACTTAAATTTTAGTTTTATCGAACAAAAAGATATAAAAATATATCAAAGTTCGTGTTTACTATTGTAAATTAGTAAGTTTGGTATTAGAATATGTAGGTATTTTAAAAAAAGGAGAACTTACTGTGAAAAAGTATTTCAAGTTTGATAAACATGAGACTAATTATAAAAAAGAAATACTTGGTGGTTTAACAACTTTCTTATCAATGGCATATATTTTAGCTGTTAACCCTCAAGTACTTAGTTTAGCAGGTGTAGACGGGGTATCCGAAAGCATGAAGATGGACCAAGGCGCCATTTTTGTTGCCACTGCGCTAGCAGCATTTGTTGGTTCGCTATTTATGGGACTAATAGCTAGATATCCTATAGGTTTAGCGCCAGGTATGGGATTAAATGCATTCTTCGCTTTTACTGTTGTATTAACTATGGGTATACCATGGGAAATTGGATTAACAGGCGTACTATTTTCTGGTGTCGTTTTCGCATTTCTAACTATGACAGGTCTTAGGGAAACAATTATTAATGCAATACCTTTTCAAATGAAAATGGCAGTATCTGCAGGTATAGGGCTCTTCATTACATTTGTAGGATTACAAAGTTCAGGAATTATTGTTAATAATGATTCTACATTAGTAACACTAGGAAATATTACAGATGGTCCAGTATTGCTAACAATATTTGGTATCGTGGTTACAGTGATACTTTACGCAGTAAGAGTTCCAGGTGCCATATTTATAGGTATGGTTATCACTTCTATCTCAGGTATGTTAACTGGCTTAATACATACGCCGAGTGGAATCGTAGGTAAGATACCAAGTATTGAACCAACCTTTGGTGCTGCATTTGAAGCATTTAAAGATCCAGCGCAACTATTTACGGTTCAATTTTTAATCGTTATTTTAACTTTCTTGTTTATAGATTTCTTTGATACTGCGGGGACACTTGTTGCCGTAGCTACACAAGCAGGTATCATGAAAGATAATAAATTACCAAGAGCCGGACGTGCGCTTTTCTCTGATTCATTAGCCACGATTGTGGGCGCAATTTTTGGTACAACTACGACAACATCCTATATAGAGTCTAGTTCTGGTGTAGCTGTTGGTGCGCGAACAGGATTTGCCAGTGTAGTTACAGGCTTCTGTTTTTTGTTAGCGATATTCTTCAGTCCGCTTATGGAAGTAGTAACAAGCGCAGTTACTACGCCAGCATTAGTTGTAGTAGGGGTTTTAATGGCGGCTAACTTTGCAGAAATTGATTGGAAAAAATTTGAAGTTGCGGTGCCCGCGTTTATTACGATTATCATGATGCCGTTGTCGTATTCAATCGCTACAGGTATTGCATGTGGTTTCATTTTTTATCCTATTACAATGTTAATTTCTAAAAGACATAAAGAAGTACATCCCATTATGTACGGTTTGATGATATTGTTTATATTATATTTTGTATTTGTTCATGGTTAAAAATAAAATCCCCTTGCTTCGAGATAATTCGAATGCAAAGGGATTTTTTATTTATATATAAGTTACATAACGACGTATTAAAACCAGTTTCTACATTATAATGTTTCACCTAACTAGAAAGTATGAATAATATGATAACTAATTTTTTTCTTCCTGTTTTTCTTGAGTATAAACAACTTTTGCATGCTTATTGGGGATATATAGTGGCGTAGAAAATACAATTAAAATAAAGAACAACATTAAAAAGAATAAAATCCAATGGATGATCATACCGATAAACGGTACAAATGCTATAAATGAACCAATCACACCTAATAATGGAATTAATAACATTGGTTTAATAGTATTTTGCTTATCTGCAACTAATATAATAACAATTATAAAATACAGCAATGCATTCAAAAGCAATGGCTGCCAACCAAGACTAAAGATAATACTGCCTCCTAAAAAGGGAACGCCATATATAAATTCTCCAATAATTAAAATGAGACTTAATACGATAAGCGTTGTACGAATACCACTTTTCATAAATATTCACCACCTGACATTGTATAGTATAAACGAAATTAAAAAAGAAAAATAATATTTAGTCATTCGATGACTATCATAAAATAAAAGTATAAAAATTTTTCAAAAGAGGTTGAACTGAATATTTTATTCAAGTATAATAACAAGGTATGTGTTAGGCAAAAAGTAAAAAAGTTTTGCAGAAAAGCTTGAAAACTCACTGCTTTTCATGTAACATATCTAATGTTGGACTTTAAGAACACGCGATGAAGCGAAAGGTTACTGACACACCCGGCCGCTTTGCCATGGCGCTGTGTGAGATAGTTTTCGTGGAGAAGTCTATCACTTAAATGTAGACGTATAAGGAGGGAAAATTATGGCAAAACAAAAAATCAGAATCAGATTAAAAGCTTATGATCACAGAGTTATCGATCAATCTGCAGAAAAAATTGTTGAAACAGCAAAACGTTCTGGTGCAGACGTTTCTGGACCAATTCCGTTACCAACTGAAAGATCAGTTTACACTGTAATTCGTGCCGTGCATAAGTACAAAGATTCACGTGAACAATTCGAACAACGTACACATAAACGCTTAATCGATATTGTTAACCCTACACCAAAAACAGTAGACGCTCTTATGGGCTTAAACTTACCATCCGGTGTAGACATCGAAATTAAATTATAAAAAAATTAGGAGGTGGACTTTCGATGACCAAAGGAATCTTAGGAAGAAAAATCGGGATGACACAAGTTTTCGGTGAAAACGGTGATTTAATCCCAGTAACAGTAGTAGAAGCTAGTAAAAACGTAGTATTACAAAAGAAAACTGAAGAAGTAGATGGCTATAATGCAATCCAAGTAGGCTATGCTGATAAAGAAGCTTACAAAAAAGGAAGCAAATCAAGCAAATATGCTAATAAGCCAGCTGAAGGACATGCTAAAAAAGCAGATTCAGCACCTAAGCGCTTCATTCGTGAATTCAGAAACGTTAACGTTGATGAATACGAAGTAGGTCAAGAAGTCTCAGTTGATACATTTGAAGCCGGTGAAATCATTGATGTAACTGGCGTATCTAAAGGTAAAGGTTTCCAAGGTGCCATTAAGCGTCATAATCAAGCACGCGGACCAATGTCACATGGTTCTCATTTCCATAGATCACCTGGTTCAGTAGGTATGGCGTCAGACGCTTCAAAAGTTTTCAAAGGGCAAAAGATGCCTGGACGTATGGGTGGAAACACTGTAACAGTCCAAAACTTAGAAGTAGTTCAAGTTGATACTGAAAATAATGTTATTTTAGTAAAAGGTAACGTGCCAGGTCCTAAAAAAGGATTCTTAGAAATTTCTTCATCAATTAAAGGTAATAAATAAAATAGAGCGAAAGGAGGAAATGCATAATGGCAAATTATGATGTATTAAAAGTAGATGGAACTAAATCAGGTTCAGTTGAATTAAGCGATGCAGTATTTGCAATCGAACCAAACAACAATGTTCTTTTTGAAGCAATTAACTTACAACGTGCTTCATTACGCCAAGGTACTCATGCTGTTAAGAACCGTTCAGCAGTACGTGGTGGTGGACGTAAACCATGGAGACAAAAAGGTACAGGACGTGCGCGTCAAGGTACAATTCGTGCTCCACAATGGCGTGGTGGTGGTATCGTATTTGGACCAACACCAAGAAGCTATGCTTATAAAATGCCTAAAAAAATGCGCCGTTTAGCATTGCGTTCAGCATTATCATTTAAAGCACAAGAAAATAGCTTAACAGTTGTAGATACATTAAGTTTTGAAGCTCCGAAAACGAAAGAATTCAAAACTGTACTTTCTAACTTAGAACAACCTGAAAAAGTGTTAGTAATCACAGAATCTGAAGATGTGAACGTGGCATTATCAGCTCGTAACATCCCTGGCGTTCAAGTGACAACAGCACAAGGTTTAAACGTTCTAGATTTAACAAGCGCTGACAGTGTAGTAATCACAGAAGCAGCTGCTAAAAAAGTTGAGGAGGTGCTCGGATAATGGAAGCAAGAGACGTTCTTAAGCGCCCCGTAATTACTGAAAAATCATCAGTTGCAATGGCTGAAGACAAATATACATTCGATGTTGATACTCGTGCTAATAAAACACAAGTAAAAATTGCTGTAGAAGAAATCTTCGATGTTAAAGTTGATAGTGTAAACATCATCAACTACAAACCGAAGAAAAAACGTATGGGCCGTTACCAAGGCTATACAAACAAACGACGCGTAGCAATCGTTAAACTAAAAGAAGGATCAATCGATCTATTTAACTAATAAATTACCAATAAGGAGGTAAACGACAATGGCTCTAAAAAAATATAAGCCAATTACTAACGGTCGTCGTAATATGACTAGTTTAGATTTCGCAGAAATTACGAAAACTACTCCAGAAAAGTCATTATTACAACCGCTACCGAAAAGAGCGGGACGAAATCACCAAGGTAAATTGACTGTTCGCCACCATGGTGGAGGGCATAAACGTCAATACCGTGTAATTGATTTCAAACGTAACAAAGATGGTATCCAAGCAAAAGTTGATTCAATTCAATATGATCCAAACCGTTCAGCAAACATCGCATTGTTATTTTATGCTGATGGAGAAAAACGTTACATTATTGCGCCTAAAAACTTAAAAGTAGGTCAAATACTTGAAAACGGTGAAAATGCAGATATTAAAGTTGGTAATGCATTACCATTACAAAACATTCCAGTAGGTACAATTATTCATAATATCGAGTTGAAACCTGGTAAAGGTGGACAAATTGCTCGTTCTGCTGGCGCTAGTGCGCAAGTATTAGGTAAAGAAGGTAAATATGTATTAATCAGATTAAGATCTGGCGAAGTACGTATGATTCTTTCAACTTGCCGTGCGACAATAGGTCAAGTTGGCAATATTCAACATGAACTTGTTAATGTTGGTAAAGCTGGCCGTTCAAGATGGAAAGGTCTTCGCCCAACAGTTCGTGGTTCTGTTATGAACCCTAACGATCACCCACACGGTGGTGGTGAAGGACGCGCACCAATCGGTATGCCTTCTCCAATGTCACCATGGGGCAAACCAACACTTGGTAAGAAAACACGTCGCGGTAAAAAATCATCTGATAAACTTATCGTTCGTGGACGTAAGAAGAAAAAATAAAAATAACTTATTTGGGTGTGCGGCTTAAACGCTGCACGCACATAATAAGAAGGGAGGCGCCACTATGGCTCGTAGTATTAAAAAAGGACCTTTCGTTGACGATCACTTAATGAAAAAGGTTGAAGCTCAAAGCGGAAGTGAGAAAAAACAAGTAATCAAAACTTGGTCACGTCGTTCAACTGTTTTCCCTGATTTCATCGGACATACATTCGCTGTTTATGATGGACGTAAACATGTACCTGTATTCGTAACAGAAGATATGGTTGGTCATAAACTAGGAGAGTTTGCACCAACACGTACATTTAAAGGTCACGTAGCAGACGATAAAAAAACAAGAAGATAGTATCTAACAGGTAGAGGAGGAAATTGGAATGGAAGCAAAAGCGGTTGCTAAAACAATAAGAATCGCACCTCGTAAAGTTAGATTAGTATTAGATCTAATTAGAGGCAAAAGCGCTGGTGAAGCGATTGCGATCTTAAAATTAACAAACAAGGCTTCATCGCCAGTAATTGAAAAATTATTAATGTCCGCTTTAGCGAATGCTGAACATAACTACGACATGAATACAGATGAATTAGTAGTTAAAGAAGCTTATGCTAATGAAGGACCAACATTAAAACGTTTCCGTCCACGTGCACAAGGTAGTGCAAGTGCGATCAACAAACGTACAAGCCACATTACAATCGTCGTGAGTGACGGTAAAGAAGAAGCGAAAGAAGCTTAATAAATTCTTAAGGAGGGAACACTGTGGGTCAAAAAATTAATCCAATTGGACTTCGTGTCGGTGTAATCCGTGATTGGGAAGCTAAATGGTATGCAGAAAAAGACTTCGCATCATTATTACACGAAGATTTAAAAATCCGTAAGTTTATTGATAACGCATTAAAAGAAGCTTCAGTTTCTCATGTAGAAATTGAACGTGCTGCTAATCGTATCAACATCGCTATTCACACTGGTAAGCCAGGTATGGTAATCGGTAAAGGCGGTTCAGAAATTGAAAAACTTCGTAACAAATTAAATTCATTAACAAACAAAAAAGTACACATCAACGTAATTGAAATCAAAAAAGTTGATTTAGATGCTAAATTAGTAGCAGAAAACATTGCACGTCAATTAGAAAACCGTGCATCATTCCGTCGTGTACAAAAACAAGCAATTACAAGAGCGATGAAACAAGGTGCTAAAGGTATCAAAACACAAGTATCTGGTCGTTTAGCTGGTGCTGATATCGCTCGTGCAGAACAATATTCAGAAGGAACTGTTCCACTTCATACACTACGTGCTGACATAGGCTATGCACACGCAGAAGCAGACACAACTTATGGTAAGTTAGGTGTCAAAGTGTGGATTTATCGTGGAGAAGTTCTTCCTACTAAGAACACTAGTGAAGGAGGAAAATAATAATGTTACTACCAAAACGTGTTAAATATCGTCGTCAACATCGTCCTAAAACAACTGGTCGTTCTAAAGGCGGTAACTATGTAACATTTGGTGAGTATGGTTTACAAGCTACTACAACGTCTTGGATTACATCTCGTCAAATCGAATCAGCTCGTATTGCAATGACTCGTTATATGAAACGTGGCGGGAAAGTTTGGATCAAAATCTTCCCACATACACCTTACACTAAAAAACCTTTAGAAGTTCGTATGGGTGCTGGTAAAGGTGCCGTTGAAGGCTGGATTGCTGTTGCAAAACCAGGTAGAATTTTATTTGAAGTTGCAGGCGTAAACGAAGAAGTTGCGCGTGAAGCATTACGTTTAGCAAGTCACAAACTTCCAGTTAAAACTAAGTTTGTAAAACGTGAAGAATTGGGTGGTGAAACAAATGAAAGCTAAGGAAATTAGAGACTTAACCACTTCTGAAATCGAAGCACAAATCAAATCTTCAAAAGAGGAGCTTTTTAACCTACGCTTTCAGTTAGCTACAGGTCAATTAGAGGAAACTGCACGTATTCGTACAGTAAGAAAAACGATTGCACGTCTAAAAACTGTTGCTCGTGAAAGAGAAATTGAACAAGGTAAGGCTAATCAATAATTTAATTGAAAGAGGAGGTTACTAAAGTGAGCGAAAGAAATGATCGTAAAGTTTATGTAGGTAGAGTCGTTTCCGATAAAATGGATAAGACAGTAACTGTACTTGTTGAAACATACAAGACCGACAAACTATATGGCAAACGAGTAAAATACTCTAAAAAATACAAAACACATGATGAAAACAACTCAGCTAAATTAGGGGACATCGTTAAGATTCAAGAAACACGTCCTTTATCAGCAACTAAGCGTTTCCGTTTAGTAGATATTGTTGAAGAATCAGTAATTATTTAATAAACAGTGAAGATAAAGGAGGTTTAACTCATGATCCAACAAGAAACACGATTAAAAGTAGCAGATAACTCTGGTGCACGTGAAGTACTTACAGTCAAAGTATTAGGTGGATCTGGTCGTAAAACAGCGAACATTGGTGACGTTATCGTCGTTACTGTTAAACATGCTACACCAGGCGGCGTTGTCAAAAAAGGTGAAGTAGTTAAAGCTGTTGTTGTACGTACTAAATCAGGTGTACGTCGTAATGACGGTTCATATATCAAATTTGATGAAAATGCATGTGTCATCATTCGTGACGACAAAGGCCCACGTGGTACTCGTATTTTTGGACCAGTTGCGCGTGAATTACGTGAAGGTAATTTCATGAAAATCGTATCATTAGCTCCAGAAGTACTATAATAAACTATTTATAAATATATAAATTTAAGGAGGTGCCACACATGCATATCAAAAAAGGTGACAACGTAAAAGTTATCGCAGGTAAAGACAAAGGTAAAGAAGGTAAAGTAGTAGCTACTGAACCTAAAAAAGACCGTGTCGTTGTGGAAGGTGTTAACACTATCAAAAAACACCAAAAACCAACTCAATTTAATCCTGAAGGTGGAATCTTAGAAACAGAGGCAGCAATCCATGTTTCTAATGTACAATTATTAGATCCAAAAACGAATGAACCGACTCGTGTAGGTTATAAATTCGAAGATGGCAAAAAAGTTCGTGTAGCTAAAAAATCTGGCGAAGAAATCAAATCTAATAATTAATAACTAGTTGAAAGGAGGATCCACTGTGAATCGTTTAAAAGAAAAATTCAATACCGAAGTTACATCCGACTTAGTGAAAAAATTCAACTATAGTTCTGTAATGGAAGTACCAAAAATAGAAAAAATTGTAGTAAACATGGGTGTTGGTGATGCTGTACAAAACGCTAAAGTATTAGATGATGCTGTAGAAGAATTACAAGCAATCACTGGGCAAAAACCATTAGTAACTAAAGCAAAAAAATCTGTCGCTACATTCCGTTTACGTGAAGGTATGCCAATTGGAGCTAAAGTAACACTTCGTGGTGAAAGAATGTATGACTTTTTAGATAAATTAATATCTGTATCACTTCCACGTGTACGTGACTTCCGTGGTGTTTCAAAATCAGCATTCGACGGTAGAGGTAACTACACATTAGGTGTTAAAGAACAATTAATTTTCCCTGAAATCGACTATGATCGCGTAAGCAAAATAAGAGGAATGGATATCGTTATCGTAACGACTGCTAACACTGACGAGGAAGCTCGTGAATTGTTAACACAATTCGGTATGCCATTTCAAAAATAATCTCTAAAGGAGGCTAATTAAGTGGCTAAAAGTTCAATGGTTGCTAAGCAACAAAAAAAACAAAAGTTCCAAGTACGTGAATATACGCGTTGTCAACGCTGTGGTCGTCCACATTCTGTATATCGTAAATTTAAATTATGCCGTATTTGTTTCCGTGAATTAGCTTATAAAGGCCAAATCCCTGGCGTTCGTAAAGCTAGCTGGTAATAGAAAAAAGTCTGAAAGGAGGCAACATTCAATGACAATCAACGATCCAATTGCAGATATGCTAACTCGAGTAAGAAACGCAAACATGGTGCGTCATGACAAGTTAGAATTACCTGCTTCAAATATTAAAAAAGAAATTGCTGAAATATTAAAAAGTGAAGGTTTCATTAAAAACGTAGAATATGTTGAAGACGATAAACAAGGGGTTATCCGTTTATTCCTTAAATATGGTCAAAATAATGAACGTGTTATCACTGGATTAAAACGTATCTCAAAACCAGGTTTACGTGTGTATGCTAAAGCGAATGAAGTACCAAGAGTACTTAATGGTTTAGGTATTGCATTAGTTTCAACTTCTGAAGGTGTTATCACTGATAAAGAAGCAAGAAAACGTAATATTGGTGGAGAAATCTTAGGTTACGTTTGGTAATTATTAATAATAAGGAGGTGCGATAACATGAGTCGTGTTGGTAAAAAAATTATTGACATCCCTAGTGACGTTACAGTAACTATCGAAGGAAATACAGTTTCTGTCAAAGGTCCTAAAGGTGAATTATCACAAACAATGAATGAAAGAATGACATATAAACAAGATGAAAACACATTAGAAGTTGTAAGACCAACTGATTCTCAAGATGATAGAACAGTTCATGGTACAACGCGTGCTTTAATCAATAATATGATTCAAGGTGTTAAAGATGGTTACAAAAAAACACTTGAACTTGTAGGTGTAGGTTACCGTGCGCAAATGCAAGGTAATGACCTATTATTAAACGTTGGCTACTCTCACCCAGTTGAGTTTAAAGCTGAAGACGGTATCACGTTCGGCGTTGAGAAGAACACTACAGTAACTGTAGAAGGTATCTCTAAAGAACAAGTTGGAGCTATCGCTTCAAACATTCGTTCAGTAAGACCTCCAGAACCTTATAAAGGTAAAGGAATTCGTTACCAAGGTGAATATGTTCGCCGTAAAGAAGGTAAAACTGGTAAATAATAAATAACTTTCAGAAGAAAGGAGTAATAAAATGATCAGCAAAATTGATAAAAATAAAGTGCGTTTAAAAAGACATGCACGTGTCCGTAGCAAACTAGCTGGCACTGCTGAAAAACCACGTTTAAATGTTTATCGTTCAAATAAACACATTTATGCACAAGTTATCGATGATGTTAATGGCAGAACATTAGCACAAGCTTCAACTCAAGATAAAGATCTAGCTAACGAAACTGGATCAAAAGTTGATTTGTCAGCTAAAGTCGGCGAAACTGTTGCTAAAAGAGCTAGCGAAAATGGTGTGAAAACAATTGTTTTTGACCGTGGAGGATATTTATATCACGGACGTGTTAAAGCGTTAGCAGATGCAGCTCGTGAAAATGGTTTAGAATTTTAATTTAAAGGAGGGACATTTACATGGCTCGTAGAGAAGAAGCGAAAGAATTTGAAGAACGCGTTGTTACAATTAACCGTGTTGCAAAAGTTGTAAAAGGTGGTCGTAGTTTCCGTTTTAGCGCTTTAGTAGTAGTTGGAGACAAAAACGGTCGCGTTGGATTCGGTACTGGTAAAGCACAAGAGGTACCTGAAGCAATCAAAAAAGCAGTAGAAGCAGCTAAGAAAAACTTAGTTGAAGTTCCACGTGTCGAAGGTACAACGCCTCACACGATTACTGGACAATTCAGTTCAGGTAGTGTATTAATGAAACCAGCAGCTCCTGGTACTGGTGTTATTGCGGGTGGCCCTGTTCGTGCAGTATTAGAATTAGCAGGTATCACTGATATCTTAAGTAAATCTTTAGGATCAAACACACCAATCAACATGGTGCGTGCAACACTTAATGGATTACAAAACCTTAAAAATGCTGAACAAGTTGCGAAATTACGTGGCAAGTCAGTAGAAGAATTATATAATTAAGGAGGGAAAATAAGTTATGGCTAAATTACAAATTACCCTCACTCGTAGTGTTATAGGTCGTCCAGAAACACAACGTAAAACTGTTGAAGCTTTAGGTTTGAAAAAAACAAACTCTTCAGTAGTTGTTGAAGATAACCCTGCTATTCGTGGGCAAATCAACAAAGTAAGTCACTTAGTGACAGTAGAAAAACAATAATTAAGGAGGTGCCGAAATGAAATTACATGAGTTAAAACCAGCAGAAGGTTCTCGCAAAGTTCGTAACCGCGTAGGTCGTGGTGCAGCTACTGGTAACGGTAAAACTAGTGGCCGTGGACAAAAAGGACAAAAAGCGCGTTCAGGTGGTAGTTTAAGACCAGGTTTCGAAGGTGGACAATTACCTTTATTCCGTCGTTTACCAAAACGAGGCTTTACTAACATTAACCGCAAAGAATATGCTATTGTTAACTTAGACCAACTTAATAAATTTGAGGATGGTACTGAAGTAACTCCTGCTTTATTAGTAGAATCTGGTGTAGTTAAAAGTGAAAAATCTGGTATTAAAGTATTAGGTAAAGGTTCACTTGACAAGAAGTTAACAGTGAAAGCTAACAAATTCTCTGCATCTGCAGCAGAAGCTATTGATGCTAAAGGCGGAGCACACGAGGTGATCTAATGTTTCAAACGCTTGTGAGCTTCTTTACTACAAAAGAAGTTCGTAACAAGATCTTTTTTACTCTCGCAATGTTAGTTATTTTTAAAATAGGTACTTATATTCCTGCACCTGGTGTAAATCCAGCTGCATTTGACAGTCAACAAGGTTCTCAAGGTGTCACTGACTTGTTAAACACATTTGGTGGCGGAGCCTTGCAGAACTTTTCTATCTTTGCCATGGGTATAATGCCTTATATCACTGCATCTATTGTGATGCAGTTATTACAAATGGATATTGTTCCGAAGTTTTCTGAGTGGGCAAAACAAGGTGATGCAGGTAGAAAGAAACTTAATAATGTAACACGTTATTTTGCAATTGTACTTGCATTTATCCAATCTATAGGTATGGCGTTCCAGTTTAATAATTATTTACAAGGACAACTTATTATAGACCAATCAGTAATTAGTTATTTAACGATAGCTGTTGTGTTAACAGCGGGTACCGCATTCTTAATTTGGATAGGTGAACAAATCACTCAATTCGGTGTTGGTAATGGTATTTCCATTATAATCTTTGGTGGTATTTTATCTTCATTACCTTCATCATTAATCCAGTTCTACCAACAATCCTTTGTGGGGCAAGATGATACAACATTAGCATGGTTAAAAGTTATTGGATTAATTGTTGGAATGATATTATTAACAGTTGGTGCAATATTTGTACTACAAGCTATTCGTAAAATACCAATTCAATATGCGAAAAAACAATCAGCACAACGATTAGGTTCACAAGCAACATATTTACCTTTGAAAGTTAACTCTGCAGGGGTTATACCAGTCATCTTTGCAATGGCGTTCTTCTTATTACCAAGAACATTAACATTGTTCTTCCCTGATGCTAGTTGGGCGCAAAAAATATCTGACGTTGCAAATCCATCGAATAATATCGGAATGATCGTTTACGTAGTACTCATCATTGCTTTCACTTATTTCTATGCATTTGTACAAGTCAATCCTGAAAAGATGTCTGATAACCTTAAAAAACAAGGAAGCTATGTCCCAGGGATCAGACCTGGCGAACAAACCAAAAAATATATTACTAAAGTTCTCTACAGATTGACCTTTGTAGGATCAATATTCTTAGCAGTCGTTGCTATTCTTCCAATCATTGCCACTAAGGTGATGGATTTACCACAAAGTATTCAAGTTGGTGGTACAAGTCTACTTATCGTAATTGGTGTTGCGATTGAAACAATGAAGAGTCTTGAAGCTCAAGTGAGTCAAAAAGATTATAGAGGCTTTGGTGGTAGATAAATTG
Organism: Staphylococcus sp. GDY8P120P; assembly: GCF_017892065.1. NCBI lineage: Bacteria > Bacillati > Bacillota > Bacilli > Caryophanales > Staphylococcaceae > Staphylococcus > Staphylococcus sp. GDY8P120P. Next base: position 87,864 of record NZ_JAESKI010000022.1, read on the forward strand.
TAGGAGGGCACTTATGAATATCATTTTAATGGGTTTACCTGGCGCAGGTAAAGGAACTCAAGCGAGTGAAATTGTTAAGAAATTCCCGATTCCACACATATCTACTGGAGACATGTTCAGAAAAGCGATTAAAGATGAAACGGATTTAGGCAAAGAAGCTAAATCGTACATGGATCGTGGAGAATTAGTCCCTGATGAAGTTACTGTGGGCATCGTTAAAGATAGAATTTCAGAAGACGATGCAAAAAAAGGATTCTTACTTGACGGCTTTCCTCGTACTATTGAACAAGCTAAAGCATTAAGTGAAATCATGCAAGAATTAGATAGAACAATTGACGCTGTTATCAATATAGAGGTCCCTGAAGAAGAATTAATGAACCGCCTTACTGGTCGTAGAATTTGCGAAAAATGCGGAACCACTTATCATCTTGTATTCAATCCTCCAAAAGTTGACGGCATTTGTGATATTGACGGCGGTAAATTATACCAACGTGAAGATGACAACCCAGAGACAGTTGCAAATCGTTTAAATGTCAATGTTAAACAATCTAAGCCTATCTTAGAATACTATGATAATGAAAATGTATTGAAAAACATTGACGGTTCAAAAGATATTAAAGAGGTTACTTCAGACGTAATCGAAATTCTTGAGAATCTAAAATAGTATCAACTTTGTACGGTCTATGTAATGCCAAGAGTATAAACGAAAGAGTGACAATGCGATATAGTAATTCATTTTATTTTTGTTGAACTTATTAACAACACTTATAGACTCGTATGGTTAGAGTTGATCTTAGACGATAACCAACTATTGTAAAAAGGGGGAAGTTAATAAATGGCTAAGCAAGATGTTATTGAATTAGAAGGTACAGTATTAGATACTTTACCAAATGCAATGTTTAAAGTAGAATTAGAAAATGGTCATGAGATTTTAGCTCACGTGAGTGGCAAAATCAGAATGAATTATATTCGTATTCTACCTGGCGACAAAGTAACAGTAGAAATGTCTCCGTATGATTTAACACGCGGCAGAATTACGTATCGTTATAAATAATCGTCACTCCATAATATAGGGAGGTATTAAAATGAAAGTAAGACCATCAGTAAAACCAATTTGCGAAAAATGTAAAGTCATTAAACGTAAAGGTAAAGTAATGGTAATTTGTAGCAACCCAAAACATAAACAAAGACAAGGCTAATAAAAGAGAGGTGTAAATAATTATGGCACGTATTGCAGGAGTAGATATTCCACGTGAAAAACGTATTGTTATTTCTTTAACTTATGTATATGGTATCGGCACTACTACAGCTAAAAAGATTGTGGAAGAAGCTAATGTATCACCAGATACACGCGTTAACGAATTAACTGATGACGAATTAGGTCGTATCCGTGAAGTAGTTGACAACTATAAAGTAGAAGGTGACTTACGTCGTGAGCAAAACTTAAACATTAAACGTTTAATGGAAATCTCATCATACCGTGGTATTCGTCACCGTCGCGGATTACCAGTACGCGGACAAAAGACAAAAAACAATGCTCGTACTCGTAAAGGTCCAGTTAAAACTGTAGCTAACAAGAAAAAATAATAGGTAAAGGAGGCAAATTTTAAATGGCACGTAAACAAGTATCTCGTAAACGTAGAGTGAAAAAGAATATTGAGAATGGTGTAGCACACATCCGCTCAACATTCAATAATACAATCGTAACTATTACTGATGAATTTGGTAATGCTTTATCATGGTCATCAGCAGGTGCACTTGGATTCAAAGGATCAAAAAAATCAACACCTTTTGCAGCTCAAATGGCTTCAGAAACTGCATCGAAAGCAGCTATGGAACATGGCTTAAAAACGGTTGAAGTGACTGTTAAAGGACCAGGTCCTGGTCGTGAATCAGCAATCCGTGCATTACAATCAGCTGGATTAGATGTAACTGCAATCCGTGACGTTACTCCAGTACCACATAATGGTTGTCGTCCACCAAAACGTCGTCGCGTATAATATTATCGTTATTGTCGCAGGTCACTGAGAAATACAGTATAATTTAAGTCGACGTAATCAAGGAGGATATTTGTAAATGATTGAAATCGAAAAACCTAGAATTGAAACAATTGAAATTAGTGAAGATGCTAAATTCGGTAAGTTCGTTGTTGAACCACTAGAACGTGGCTACGGTACTACACTAGGAAACTCCTTACGTCGTATCCTACTATCTTCATTACCAGGTGCAGCCGTTAAGTACATCGAAATCGAAGGTGTGTTACATGAATTCTCAGCAATAGATAATGTTGTAGAAGATGTTTCGACAATTATTATGAACATCAAAAAACTAGCATTAAAAATTTATTCTGAAGAAGACAAAACATTAGAAATTGATGTAAAAGATGAAGGCGAAGTAACTGCAAGTGACATTACTCATGATAGTGATGTAGAGATTTTAAATCCTGAGATTAAAATCGCAACAGTTTCTAAAGGTGGACATTTAAAAATCCGTCTTGTTGCTAATAAGGGTAGAGGTTACGCATTAGCAGAACAAAATAACACTAGTGATTTACCAATTGGTGTAATTCCAGTGGATTCACTTTATTCACCAGTAGAACGTGTTAACTATACAGTAGAAAATACACGTGTAGGTCAAAGTAGTGATTTTGATAAATTAACTTTAGATGTTTGGACTAACGGTTCAATCACGCCACAAGAGTCTGTTTCTCTAGCGGCAAAAATCTTAACTGAACATTTAAACATCTTCGTTGGATTGACTGATGAAGCACAAAATGCTGAAATCATGATTGAAAAAGAAGAAGACCAAAAAGAAAAAGTACTTGAAATGTCTATCGAAGAATTGGATTTATCTGTACGTTCATATAACTGCTTAAAACGCGCGGGTATTAATTCTGTTCAAGAATTAGCTGATAAATCTGAAGCTGACATGATGAAAGTCCGCAATTTAGGTCGTAAATCATTAGAAGAAGTTAAATATAAACTCGAAGATTTAGGTCTAGGTCTAAGAAAAGAAGATTAATAAAAAAGGAGGTTAACTCATGGGTTACAGAAAATTAGGTCGTACTTCTGATCAACGTAAAGCGATGTTACGTGACTTAGCTACTTCACTTATCATAAGTGAACGTGTTGAAACTACAGAAGCACGTGCAAAAGAATTACGTAGTGTTGTTGAAAAATTAATCACTTTAGGTAAAAAAGGAGATTTAGCATCTCGTCGTCAAGCAGCTAAGACTTTGCGTAATGTTGAAATCTTAAATGAAGATGAAACAACACAAACTGCACTTCAAAAATTATTTGGTGAAGTTGCTGAACGTTATACAGAACGTCAAGGTGGCTACACTCGTATCCTTAAAGTAGGCCCACGTCGTGGTGACGGTGCTGAATCAGTAATTATAGAATTAGTTTAATTTAAATATACGTACTACTATATATAAAGCAAATGAGTGCAACGATAATGTTTGCCACATACAGATATTGTCTAGCTCAGAGTACCCCATCAAACTTAATAAACTTTAAAGCGTGAACTCAAATAGATGGGGTGCGCGCTTTTTTATTTAGTCCCCCTTAATTCTTCAGAATTTAGGGGGACTTATGCAATTGCGAAGCAATAGCGAACTGCAGAACCTTAATTCTTCAGAATAAAAAAGGAATACATTCGATAAGCGAATGCATAAGCAGTGCTAGCTAAAGAAAGTTTAGCGTGCTGCTTTAGACTTATGCAATAGCGAACTGAAAAATTTGTTTTTTTTTTGTGTTCTGTGAATGACAATTAAATTTGCTAAAGCAAATACATAAGCAGTACTAGCAAAATAAGTTTAGTGTATTACTTGCATATATTTGTGAAAAACACGAAAGTATTATGTTAAATCTATCCTGCATTTAATAAAGCACTTTGACTTATATAAGACAGTACATTGATATAGACGAAGGAGTATAATTTAATATGAAAATTAAAAATAATTAGAGAAGAAACAGTGATTCTTTTTAATTTTTCATGTAAAATAAGATAATATATGATGAGAAAGTATAGATTTAGGAGGCAATTGATATGATGACGCAAGAAGAAGGCATGATTATATTTAATCATGTATCATTTAAATATAATAGCGATGAACCACTTGCGTTAAATGATGTATCATTTCGTATCCCTAAAGGCAAATGGACATCTATAGTAGGCCATAACGGTTCGGGTAAATCTACTATAGCTAAATTGATGATTGGTATTGAAAAGCCATTTGAAGGTCAAATATACTTAAACGACGTTTGTATTAATGATGAGAATTTAAATGAACTAAGACGACATATAGGGATTGTATTTCAAAATCCAGAAAATCAATTTGTTGGTTCAACTGTAGAATTCGATGTGGCGTTTGGCTTAGAGAACAATGGCGTGTCATATGAGGATATGCAAGCCATTGTGCCTAACGCGTTAATGGATGTTGATATGTTAGATAGAGCTACTTATGAACCACAGTCGCTTTCTGGAGGGCAAAAACAACGTGTTGCGATAGCAGGTGTTTTAGCATTGAATACAGATATTATTGTTTTAGATGAAGCCACTTCTATGTTAGACCCTGAAGGTAGAAAAGAATTACTCTCATTAATACATCGCTTAAAAGAAGAAAAAGATGTAACGATTATATCTATTACACATGATTTGTCAGAAGCCGTCGGTGCTGATCATTTAATTGTTTTAAATAAAGGCTCATTATATCAAACGGGTTCGCCACAAGCCATTTTTAGCCAAGGTGATGCGCTTACGGAAATTGGTTTAGATTTACCATTTGCGATGAGAATGAATAAGCAACTGTTAGGTGTTACTGACTACATTTCGTATGAGGGGTTGGTAGACAAATTATGACTGTTAAATTTAATCAAGTGACTTATGTTTACCAAAAAGGAACACCTTATGAGCATCTTGCGCTTGCAGATATTGTAACTACATTTGAGCAGGGAAAGTATTACGCTGTTATAGGCCAAACGGGCTCAGGTAAATCCACATTGATACAACATATTAATGGATTGTTAAAACCTTCTGATGGCGCATTAGAGGTCGATGACATTACAATCACACATAAAACAAAGGATAAGTTTTTGAAACAAATTCGTAAGCGTGTAGGCGTCGTTTTCCAATTTCCTGAATCACAGCTTTTTGAAGATTCGGTCGAGAGAGAAATTTTATTTGGTCCTAAGAATTTTAATATGAATATGGATGAAGTTAAAGTACGCGCATTTCAATTATTATTAGAATTTGGTTTTAATAGAGATATCCTTGAACAATCCCCATTTCAAATGTCAGGTGGGCAAATGAGAAAAATAGCAATCACTTCTATATTAGCTATGGATCCGGATATCGTTATTTTAGATGAACCTACGGCTGGTTTGGATCCAAAAAGTAGAACACAAATTATGGAAATGATAAAGCAACTTCAAACTGAGCAAAATAAAACAATCATATTAGTTACACATGAAATGAATGATGTAGCGAAATATGTGGATGAAGTGAAAATCATTAAACATGGTAAATTAATCGAAAGTTGTTCCCCAAGAAAATTATTTAGTGCTGATGAATATGTTAATGAAATGCATTTAGATGTGCCAGATATTGTTAAATTGCAAAGAGATGTGGAAGCAAAATATCAATTTGAATTTGGTCACGTCGCATTAACAGAATCAGAATTTACTGATATGTATAAGGAGTGGCAAGCAGATGAGGGATAAGTTCATAATAGGACGATATCTTCCATTAGATACTATTATTCATCGACGTGACCCACGTGCAAAATTAATATTTGTATTTCTATTTATCATATTAATATTTTTTGCCCATTCATTTGCCACTTATTTGTGGTTGTTCTTAATCATTTTTATTATAATGAAAGCTTCTCGCATAAAATCATGGTTTCTTATTAAGGGCTTAACACCAATATGGATTTTTCTCATTTTTACATTTTTAATGCATTTATTTTTAACAAAAGGCGGCGTGCGTATATTTGAACTCGGCTTCCTTTCTATCGATACAAACGGCATATTAGAAGGGATCTATATTGTTTTAAGATTAATGTTTATTATTATGATATCTACCATCATGACTTTAACAACAAGTCCTTTAGACCTTACAGATGCATTTGAAAGATTATTATCGCCATTAAAAATTATTAAAATACCAGTTCATCAATTGAGTATGATGATGTCCATTGCTTTACGCTTCATTCCGACATTAATGAATGAATTAGATAAAATTATATTAGCACAAAAATCAAGAGGTTCAGAAATTAGTTCTGGTGGCTTAATCAACAGAGTTAAAGCCTTCATCCCATTATTGGTTCCTTTATTTATTTCAGCATTTCAAAGAGCTGAAGATTTAGCAATAGCCATGGAAGTCAGAGGATATGAAACGCATAAAAAGCGCACAAGTTATCGTAAATTATACTGGCGATGGGCTGATAGTCTGTTATTAATGTTAATCGTACCAATAGCAATAATATTATTCATATTAAAGCATATAGGAGTGTAAAGGATGGTTCGTGTTTTAGTAAATATTTCATATCAAGGTAGTCAATTCTTGGGTTTCCAAATTCAAGATAATGGCAGAACAGTACAACAGCAATTCGAAAAAATACTTAAACGTATGCATAAACGTCACGTTAGAATACATCCTACTAGCAGAACAGATCGTGGCGTACATGCATTTGAGCAGTATTTTCATTTTGATTCCGAACTGAATATTTCAGCCGATCAATGGCAATACGCTATGAATCGTGCGCTACCTGATGACGTTTATGTCAACTCAGTGGCATTTGTAGATGAGTCTTTCCATTGTCGGTATGATTGTGTAGGAAAAACTTATCGCTATAAGATATATCAATCAGCACATAAAGATCCGTTTGAATGTGGTTTAAAAGCCTATGTCTATGATAATTTAGATTTTGACAAGATGATACAAGCTGCACAGCTGTTTATAGGAACCCATGATTTTACTGGTTTTTGTTCTCAAAAAACAGAAGTTGAAAGCAAAGTGCGTACCCTGTATGAGAGCAGAATAGAAAAAACTACATACGGTTTTGATTATGTGGTCACGGGTTCAGGTTTTCTATATAATATGGTACGTGTACTAGTAGCATTTTTAATTGGTGTAGGAAAAGGGAAGTATAATCCAGAAAGCGTCCCTCAACTATTAGAAGAGAAGAATCGTAATAAAGTACCATTCACTGCCCCTGCTGAAGGATTGTATTTAGAACATATTTATCTATCACCTCAATCGCTTATGAATGACTTTGGTGAAAACATTAAAATTCACCGAAAAAAATCTACACAAAATAGGTAAATTACATTGACAAAACGGCATAAAAATTATACGATAACTAACGGTATTGTTTTATATCACCCCACGATAAGCCCCGGAATCTTATTGTGTAACAAGATATAGAAGCACGTAGAAATAATAAATTAACAAAATAAATGAATTTAAGTTTAAATATCATTTTAATTAGACAAGAACCATTTATTTATTCTAGGAGGACAATTATATGCGTCAAACATTTATGGCTAATGAAGCAAACATTGAGCGCAAATGGTATGTTATTGATGCTGAAGGTAAAACACTTGGTCGTTTATCATCAGAAGTAGCTGCTATTCTACGCGGTAAAAATAAAGTAACTTATACACCACACGTTGATTCAGGTGATTATGTAATTATCATCAACGCTGCTAAAATCCAATTCACTGGTAATAAAGAACAAGATAAAATGTATTATCGTCATAGTAATCATCCAGGCGGAATCAAATCAGTTTCTGCTGGTGAATTAAAAGCTAAAAACCCAGAACGTTTACTTGAAACTTCAATTAAAGGTATGTTACCAAGCACTCGTTTAGGCGAAAAACAAGGCAAGAAATTATTTGTTTATGGTGGCGCTGAACATCCACACGCTGCACAACAACCAGAAAACTACGAGTTACGTGGTTAATTAAAAGGAGGAAATTACATTGGCACAAGTTGAATATAAAGGCACAGGCCGTCGTAAAAACTCAGTAGCACGTGTACGTTTAGTACCTGGCGAAGGTAACATTACTGTTAATAACAATGATGTACGTAGCTACTTACCATTCGAATCATTAATCTTAGACTTAAACCAACCATTCGATGTTACAGAAACTAAAGGTAACTATGATGTATTAGTTAACGTTCACGGTGGTGGCTTTACTGGACAAGCACAAGCTATCCGTCACGGAATTGCACGTGCATTATTAGAAGCTGATCCTGAGTATAGAAGTTCTTTAAAACGCGCTGGATTACTTACTCGTGACCCACGTATGAAAGAACGTAAAAAACCAGGTCTTAAAAAAGCTCGTCGTTCACCACAATTCTCAAAACGTTAATTTGTCCGAACTATTGCGAAAGTATTCGCATACAGTCTGGGTACGTAAACTGCCTCAGCAATTTGCGTTTAATTAAAGACATTTTGTTCATACATTGTGTGTACTAGTATCATATCTAATATTTTTTGAACTTCCCATCATTGTATGGGAAGTTTTTTTATTCTATACAATTAATGTGTATTAATCATATAACTATTTATTAGCGATTAAATTGAATAAGTCACAATATGACGGGTATAACAAATGAAAAATGTATTAGAGGTAATGCGTATGTCATTCAATAAGCAACGTATGATATTAGAAAAATGTTTAATAGTAATGATGCTAATTATTTTATCTAGCAGTATGGTTCTGTTAAGAGATCAAGTACTCAATAAACCAATTATTAAAAACATAAATGACAGTGAATCAATCCCCACTTTTTATTTACATGGTTTTGGAGGAGCAAAGTATTCAGAGAATTATATGGTGAATTCCGCTGTTCAAAAAGGCGATACAAACGAAATCATTGAAGCAAAAGTTAAGCCAAATGGAAAGGTGACATTTGAAGGGACAATAGATCCTAACGCCAAACGCCCTATGATTAAAATCATACTAGAAGATAATAGGAATAAGAACGTGTATGAAAATGCGCGATGGATTAAAAATGTCATTTATACCTTTAATGCGATGTACCATTTTGAAAAGTTTAATTTCGTAGCACATTCAATGGGAAATCAGTCTTTTAGTTACTATATGTTAAATTATGGTGATAACCAACAATTACCTAAATTAAATAAACAAGTAAGCCTAGCTGGGAACTTTAACGGTGAAGTTGATATCAATGGGTTAGATTTGGATATAGAAATAGATAAGAGGGGAAAGCCTAATAAAATGTTAGAAAAATATAGAAATTTATTAACAATGAAAGATCATTATCCTAGAAATTCAAAAGTTTTAAATATTTATGGAGATCTGAAAGATGGGACAAATTCTGATGGTAAAGTGACTAATGTATCCTCTAAATCACTCAAATATTTATTACCCAACCAACATGACGGTTATACAGAATATAAAGTTAATGGCCCTAAAGCCAAGCACAGTGAATTACCTCATAACGTACAAGTGATAGATAGAGTAAATGAATTTTTATGGAACGATAAATAAGATAAATTTCAATTTAGCTGAGGTATTCATTAATATCCGCGCTACTCATATTCATAACAAAGATTAAATAGAACAAAAATAGTAAAGTCCCACTCCTAAAAGTATTGAATGAGTGGGATTGATACATAAGTTTACCTTAGGCGAGCCCATTTTAAGAAAACAACAGTGGTTTATATAAGTGCTTCAGTGCTTGTATTCATTTCTGTGCTACACTTTTTCATCGTATTTATTAGATGTTAAGAAACAAAACATTATGTTGATTCAAATTTATCTTTTTCAGATGCTAATAAGTACAATAAGTTTTTTCGATTTTGTTCAGCGAATACATGTGGTTGAATCATTATTTCATCCGCATTATAATACGTAGCGATTTCTTGTAGTTTTAAAAATACTTCACCTGGTAAACCACTTATAACACGCTTTTCGTTTTGTTTTATTTTTTCTAATTCTCTATTCGAAGACTGTCTTTGTTTTGCATAAGCAATTGAAGGGTAAGTTTTTGGTTGATTTAAATAACTAATACGGAGTAACCAAAGATGAAAAGCTCGCTCCAAATCTTTTACTTTTTGCATATTATCAGCAGTGATAACAAAGGTTGAAATAATGACGTAGGGTGATTGGTTTGGATATAATGTTTTAAATAACTGGCGATAGTAGCTTATAGAAGTATTGATTTTATCTTTATTCTGTCCCATTAATGTTGTAACAAAGGGTAAGCCTTGTTGTGCAGCAAGCTTAGCGCTTTGTTGACTGGTGCCTAACAAATACATGGTAGGCTGTGTTTGAATGAATGGCGTTGCATATAATCCGGTAAATCGTTGATGTTCACTGTTATCATTAAAGTAATCTATTAAATCTTTAATTTGTGTATTAAAATCAACATGAGCCGTTTTATTTTCATTTAACGCGTGATTTACATTTTTAAAACTATATGAACGCCCAATACCTAAATCAACTCTGTCAGAATGACGTGCTTCCATTATTTTAAAAATTTCTGCTATCTTGTAGGCACTATAGTGAGGCAACATAACCCCACCGCTGCCAATATGCATTGTTTTAGTATTTTCTAAGAGGGTCATCATAAGCATTTCAGGAGCACTAGAAGCTACTGAAAATACTTTATGATGTTCTGCAATCCAGAATCGATAAAATTCTAAAGATTCGGCTAATTGCGCCAATTCAATTGAATGATTAATAGCTTGAGTTGCATTACGCCCCTCAAAAATTGGAACGTAATCTAAAATACTTAATCTCATATCCAACTCTCCTTAACAGGTAATTACGCATTGTTATATTTAGATAGCATAACATGATATTAAAAATACAGATAAGCGATTTGATTGATTGTATAACTACATATCTATAGAATGAGGGCAAAGATGAAATGGAGGCAAAATAATGAAAACAGAACGCATTGTATTAGCAAAACGACCTGAGGGCATACCTTCAGATGAGGTTTTTAGATATGAAACTGTTGAACTAGATGAGCCAAACAATGATGAAATTCAAGTAGAAGCTATTTATATATCAGTAGACCCATATATGCGTGGGAGAATGGATGATAGCGAATCATATGTACAACCATTTCAATTGGACGAACCATTATCAGGACATATTGTCGGAAAAGTCGTTCAATCAAAAGCTGATTCATTTGAGAAAGGTGATATGGTAATGGGACAGTTACCATGGCAAAAAGTATCAAACGTATCAGCACAAAATATAAATAAAATTACTCAAACAGATATACCTTCCTATTTATATCTCAGTGTTTTAGGAATGACAGGACAAACTGCTTATCATGGCTTGTTAAAAATTGGGGACCCTAAAGAAGGCGAAACTGTTGTCGTCTCTGCAGCATCAGGAGCTGTAGGATCAGTCGTGGGTCAAATTGCTAAAATAAAAGGCGCGCGCGTGGTTGGCATTGCAGGTGGCACAACAAAAACGAAATATTTAACCGAGCAATTAGGTTTTGATGCAAGCGTAGATTATAAAGCTGATGACTTTTCTGAACAATTAGCTCAAGCTGTGCCTGATGGCGTAGATGTTTACTTTGAAAATGTTGGTGGCGATGTAGCAGATGAAGTAATGAAACATTTAAATCAATTTGCTAGAATCCCAGTTTGTGGCGCTATTTCTGGATACAATAACGAAGAAATTGAGTTTGGACCACGTATACAACCAATTTTAATAAAATCACAAGCACTTATGAAAGGGTTTATTGTTGCTAATTACGCCGATGATTTTACAAACGCAAGTAAAAATCTTGCACAATGGGTAAGCGAAGATAAGATAAAAACGAAGACTTCTATTGTAGAAGGTTTTGACAATTTGCCTAATGCTTTTAGAAATTTATTTACTGGTGATAATTTTGGTAAACAAGTTGTTCAAGTATCAAATAATTTATAATTGAAGGAGATGCTCGTATGAAAGCAGTAGGTGCAGACAAACCATTTAAATTAAATGAAGGTAACCAATTTTATGAAATGGAACAAGAGATGCCACAGCCTAAACAACGTGAGCTATTAGTCCGTTTAAAGGCTATCAGTGTCAATCCTGTAGATACTAAAATTAGACAATCTCCTCTTAATGAAGCACCTAGGATTTTAGGCTACGATGCTGTAGGTGTTGTAGAAGCAGTAGGAGATGCAGTGAAATATTTTAAAGCGGGCGATGAAGTTTATTATTCGGGTTCACCTGCTTACCAAGGTTCAAATCAAACACACCAACTTGTAGATGAACAACTGGTAGCGTTCAAACCTAATAATATTTCTGACACAGAAGCGGCAAGTTTACCTCTAACTGGTTTAACAGCTTCTGAAACATTGTTTGATGTTTTTAAAATCTCGCATAACCCTGAAGATAATAAAGGCAAATCTTTATTAATTATCAATGGTGCGGGTGGCGTTGGTAGTATTGCTACACAAATTGCAAAACATTATGGATTACATGTTATTACAACCGCCTCGCGTGATGAAACATATAATTGGTCAAAATCATTAGGTGCGGACATTGTGTTGAATCATAAAAATAATCTAGCAGATGAGTTCAAAAAATATGAAATTAGTGAAGTAGATTATATCTTTTGCACATTTGATACAGACCTGTATTATGAAAAAATGATTGAATTAATTAAACCTCGCGGTATCATAGCAACAATCGTAGCATTTAATAATAAACAAGATTTAAACTTATTAAAACCAAAGAGTATTACGTTTACACATGAGTATATGTATTCACGTCCATTAAATGAAACAGAAGATATGGGCATACATGGGGAATACTTAAAAGATATTGCTGATAAAATAGAAGCGGGCATTTATAAACCGACAGTTAATAAAGTAATCAATGGTTTAACAGCAGATAATATTTACCAAGCGCATAAAAAAATAGAAGATCAGAGTATGATTGGTAAACTTGTTATTTCAATCTGAATAAAAAGTTCAATTTTACTCTCTGATTATATTTGTGACCGAAACATTAGTAGTGTTTCGGCCTTTTTTTATTTAAGTTATCCTAGGTTTGGATATGAAATTGGTGTAGAAAATATAATATAAATGCGTCCTAGTCTATATAATAATGAATTAATTATATGCGCTTAAATTTAATAGAATAAGCACTAATAATTGTAAAAACACAATTATAGGATAAAATAAAAAATAACCTAGCATATTATACTTTAAACATTACGTTAAATGTATATAAATATGTAATTTACGAATAATAAAACATTGTGAGGGTATAAGTGTCACATAAAGCAAAGGGAGAGTGTCATTTTAATATGCGTTTTAAAAAATTAACAGTTGTTTTTTGGGTAGCATTAACTATTTGCACGCTATTTGTTATATATGGTGCAGTTGCACCTAAACAATTAGAAACAATCACCCAAAATATCACTAATTTTATCGCAGTTCATTTCGGATGGTACTATTTATTATTAGTACTTGCCATATTAGTAGTTTCAATCTATTTACTGTTTTCTAGATATTCAACAATAACTTTAGGTGAAGAGGGTGAAGACCCAGAATTTTCATTAAAGTCATGGTTTGCTATGTTATTTAGTGCAGGTATGGGGATAGGCTTGGTGTTTTGGACAACAGCGGAACCGATAAGCCATGCCTTCACATTAACGCCAATACATAAAGCTGGTTCTCAAACCGCAATTAATGAAGCGATGCAATTCTCATTTTTCCATTGGGGTGTACATGCTTGGGCTGTTTATGGCATCGTCGGCCTTATATTTGCGTACTTTAACTTTCATAAAGGATATCCGGGATTGGTTAGTGCCACACTAAGACCAATACTAGGAGATAAAATGATGAAGGGACCCATTGGCGGGGCAATTGATGTACTCGCTATTATTGCTACGGTGACAGGAGTTGCTGCCACACTTGGTTTTGGTGCGCTACAAATTAACGAAGGCCTAAACTTTCTGTTTGATTTGCCTTCTAATTTTATGACACAAGCTACAATTATCGTTATCGCCACTATATTATTTACATGGTCAGCTTGGTCAGGTATTGATAAAGGGATTAAGAGTTTAAGTAATATCAATATGTTCTTAGCTTTCATCGTGTTAATCATTTTATTCTGTGTTGGGCCAACGTTAAATATATTAAATACATTTACCAATTCACTTGGTGATTATATTGCGAATTTCTTTAATATGAGTTTACGTATCCCACAATCAGGAGGAGAAAAGTTTCAATGGTTACAACAATGGACGATCTTCTATTGGGCATGGTGGGTTTCTTGGGCGCCGTTTGTAGGTATATTTATCGCTCGAGTCTCTCGTGGTAGAACAATTAAAGAATTTATCTTAGGCGTGTTATTCGTACCCGCGCTTGTTTGTTTCTTATTCTTTGCAGTATTCGGCGCTTCTGCTATTTATTTACAACAAAGCGGCATTGCAAATATTGCTAAAGAAGCAACCGAAACAGCAACGTTTGCAACACTTGAACATTTCCCATTAGGATTTTTACTTAGCATCATTACACTTGTTGTTATTATAATCTTTTTTGTCACTTCGGCAGACTCAGCCACTTATGTGTTAGGTATGCTGAGTTCTAAAGGAAGCATTAACCCTTCAGGCATTGTTAAAGTGAGCTGGGGTGTTATTTTAGCATTATTTGCTATGATTATGATTTATACTGGTGGTACGCAATCCATTCAAAATTTATTAATTATTGCAGCCTTGCCATTTTCTATTGTTATCATATTTATGATTTGGTCTTTATTTAAATCATTATCTATAGAGAAGCCAAGACCTAGTAACAAATTGTTTATTTCAGATGATAAGTATTTACAATATCGCAAGGCGCATCAAGACGATCAAACCAATACACAGACAGAGAATAGCAACTAACGAAAAATTATTTTACCAAATAGATTATAAATTCAATATAAAATGTTTCTATGTTTTTTAATAGGGGTATTAAGTATGTATGACATGTACATATAATTTAACTATAGGAGGTGTCATACGAGGTGAAACGAATTAAAAATTTTATACTTGGCCTATTAATCGTAGTCATCGTTGGGTTCTTGCTATTTATGTATATTAAAGATTCTAGAATTAGCGAGTATCAAAACTATTTCAATCAATTTAATTGGTTTGAACCAACACTTATTGGCTTAGCAGCATTGCTCATTATCATAGGTCTCATACTTGTATTTAGCTTGTTTAAACCTACGTATAGAAAACCTGGACTTTATAAAGATTACGAAGATGGACATATTTACGTATCCAGAAAAGCAGTAGAAAAATCTGCTTACGATACGCTTGTAAATTATGATCAAATTCGACAACCTAATGTTATAGCTAAACTATATAACAAGAAAAAGAAATCGCATATTGCTTTAAAAGCAGATTTCTTTGTTCCTGGTGATGTTCAGGTTGGTTCATTAACAGAAGAAATTAGAAATGATATTAAGCAAAACGTTGAGCATTTCACAGAATTACCAGTTTCAAAATTAGAGGTTAATGTTAGAGATCAAAAAACCTCAGGCAAACGTGTGTTGTAAGGGAGGGTTATCATGGCTAACAATAATAACCAACAAAGACAAGATTCTACACAAGAAGTTGTTGATTTTTTTAAAACATTTAAATGGAGAATAATCGGATTTTTAGCATTCTTGATTATCGCAATATTATTTTTAACATTAGGTTTCTGGAGCACAATATTAATTATTATTTTATGTTTGATTGGAATTGGTATCGGGTATACTAAAGACCGTAAACAAGATTTTCTGAATTTCTTAAATCGATGGAGTTAATTCTTATTGATTCAATATTTAGCAATTAAAAATCTTATAAAACAAAGGAGAATTAATTATGGCAGTAGATAATAACAAAGCTAAACAAGCATATGATAACCAAACAGGAGTAAATGAAAAAGAACAAGAGCAACAACAAAAACAACAGGAGCAACAGCAAGAACCACAATTCAATAATAAATTAACTTTCTCTGACGAAGTAATTGAAAAAATTGCTGGTATTGCTGCACGTGAAGTGAATGGCATTTTAGAAATGAAAGGCGGATTCGTTGATAACATTTCTAGTTCATTTGGTAGCACGAGCAACGTGACACAAGGCGTTAGTGTTGAAGTTGGAGAAAAACAAGCAGCAGTAGACTTAAAAGTTATTTTAGAATACGGTGAATCAGCACCAAAAATCTTCCGCAAAGTTACTGACTTAGTTAAAGAACAAGTCAAATATATCACTGGTCTTGAAGTGGTTGAAGTAAATATGCGTGTTGAAGATGTGATGACTAGAAAAGAATGGACACAAAAAAATGAAAAAAGCCAAAATTCAAATAACGAAGACAAAGGATTACAATAATTCTTAATATCAATATAAATTATAAAACTACTGATAAGCAGATGCTTATCAGTAGTTTTATTTTGCTATTTGAAATAAAATGTTCAGGCGCTTTATTAATTGTAATGTAACGGGTTGTCAACCTGTATATAAGTATAGTAATCTGCTTCATCCACTAAACGCATCGTTGTTACACATTTATAATCTATTTTTGGCGCAAATAAGATTGATTTGATTTGATTTATTCTTTGTTGATCATCGATTGTACGCGCAATATCGTCTAGTTTTTTAGTTAATAAGTCACGTACGATTGACCAAATTTGGTTTTCTAATTGTTTATGATTACTTGATTGTGCAATACTAGCAATTAATTCACCAAGATGGTTTTGGATACTTGAGTAAAAGACTTTATTAAATACCGTTTGTGATTGATTGGTTAAAATTAACGATTTTTCATGAAAATCTGCTGTACTGTACCCCATTTTATTTAAATGCGATGTATCAATTCGTAAACCTTCAAAATCACGTATATAAAGCATATCTAATAGGCCGTCGTCTCCAAATGTAGCAATAGCATTCTGTAGATGGGCTTCAAGTGCAATACCATATTTAACGTAAAGCGGTATTACTAAATCTATTAACGCTTGACTATAGTGCTTAATCCAAACTAAAGCAGCTGACTCAAAGCTATGAATTTTCTTCGCCACTTGATATTTAGTGATTAATGATACAATGGGTGGTTCGTCATTATAGATTGTCGATGCTACTAACACAGAAGGAACCATAGGTATTGTATTTTCTTTGATTAAGTTATATATGTTTGTTCTAAATAAGGTCCCTAGTTGTTCACTTCTAATGGTTTGGTCTGCTTTATCTGAAACGTTATAAAAGTGGATTCCTGCTAGTTCGTCAATCGTATCAGCCTGAATATGGTTGAATAATGTATCATTTTGTATAATATCATTGAGTATGCACGTAACTTGCGGACCATTTATGGTTGTTTGCTCAGATAGTGTTCTAATTTCTCCAGTAATGTGAACGTTGGTTGATAATTTAATATGTGGCAAGGTTTCAGGAAATTTTGGCATCAACGTTCTAAAAGATAATCCTGCAAAATACGATTGTTGATATTCAATAGGGATGATTTCTTGTTGTTCTAGTTCTTTTGAATACGCTTTTAAGAGAATATGATCATATTGCCAAGGGTGTACAACCATAACGGCATATTGATTGATATATTCTGCACCAACCTGTTTTATAACTTCAGTTTTTAACCCATTAAATAAATTATAAATTAAATTATTATAATCTCCCGAACATGTCTGAAATTTAGCTATAGATTTATGTATTAATATAAATTGTAAAGGAATAGACTGACCAAATTCTGCTGAATAGTTGATAACTGTTTCAGGTGTCATGCCTTTGCGCAATTTTGCACCGGGATGGAGCGGGTGGCCTTCAATAACAAACTGTTCAGAGGCTAAATAACTATCTTTTGCTTTGGTGATTAAATCATTTAAGGATTGATTATTCTGCTCTAATAAATATTTTTGGTAGCTTAATGCAATCGCCATATTTGCCACGCTATTATTTAAATCTTCATAGAATTGAGCACTAGCTGCATTATCTAATTCTGGGGCTACCGATAAAATACAGTTTAAAACGTCATTTGGATGTAAAACTCTTTCGACATGGTCGTCTTCTTCTAAATAAAACGGTCCAGTGACGGCTAGACGATCAAAAGCGTGCGTACCTGTTATAGGTGCATACAAGGTTTTGTTAATTTTAGGGAAAGCAATAGATAATAATTTATTTTCTTCAGATAGTTGAGGCGCGCCTACATCTTTGTTATCAATAATTTTGCTGTGTTGGTGACTCTGTACTAAATTTTCTCGATATAAAGATGAGATCAATCTTTGCGATATTTTATCTCTACTTTCTAATAACACCTCTTGAAATAAATTTGCCCATGTTTGATTTATAGACGATAAATAATCAAAAGCATATTGTTCATCATTAGTCATTTTATTTATTAAATTATAATTAATACTTTTTGAATTCATAAAGCACCTCTAAAAAAATTATTTTACAAAAGTATAAGATATTTGTATAATCCATAATATCGATAATGATAATTATTATCAATTAAAAAGTCGGGTGAAATGTATGGCAAGATATTTTTTTCCAAGTTCTTTCTTTTTGTTTCTAGGAAATTGGATTGGACATATCACTTTAAATTGGTATGTATATACGTTATATCATAACGCAATTTACCTTGGACTCATTAATTTTTTCCGACTTGTACCTATTTTGCTCATTAGTGTATGGGCGGGCGCGTTAGCAGATAGATGCAATAGAGGAAAATTATTGAAAATAACCATCTCTACTTCTTTATTACTTACCACTTTACTGTGTTTTTTAATCTTTTTAAATGGGGAGTTACCAATAATAGTATTTTTATTATATTCACTTGGAAAAGGTGTGATGGGCGCTATAGAAACACCAGTGCGCCAATCTGTTCTGCCAGATTTAACAGAGCGTTTAACTACGACTCAAGCAGTCTCATATCATTCATTTATAATCAATATATGTCGATCTATTGGTCCAGCCATAGCGGGATTTGTAATAGCAGGTTATAATGCACAAATAAGTTTTAATATCCAAGCTATAGCCTACTTTATTTCGTTGATGATGTGTTTGCCTTTGAAATTTAAGCCATCGCATTTGGTTAAAGAGAAAGAAACAATGAATACTAAATTTGTCTTCAACTATTTTAGTAACAACAAAATCGGGGCTAGAATATTTTTAACTTCTTTATTTATCATGGCTACAGGTTTTACATATACATCATTGTTACCAGTTTTAACAGATAAAACATTTCCTGAACAAGTAACCATGTTTGGGTCTGCAATGACCTGTGCTGCAATTGGTGGTATTATTGCAACAATGATTTTGCCTAAAGTACTAGAAAGTATATCAATGGTAAAAATGTATTATTTTAGTTCAATATTATTTGGTATTTCACTATTAGTAAGTATTAGCCCAAATATGATTATATTTTTTATTTCAGTATTCTTAATCGGGCTTTTTAGCCAATGGGCACGTACGACTAACAGAATATATTTTCAGCATCGTGTTAAATCAGAGCATAGAGGGAAGATACTTAGTGTTGTAATGATGGATAGAGGGATGATTCCATTAGGAGCGATGATAATGAGTTTCTTAACAGAATATATCGGTATCATCGAGACTTTTATCATCATGGGGCTAAGTACTGTCATTATCACATTGGTATTTGGCATGATGAATAGACAAAGAAAAAATGGAGGCAATGTTGTATGATGCATCATATTTGGAAATTGGCAGATGAGAATATTCAACACCGCATAATGAACGCGGTTCTTAAAGAAAACATTTTTCCAGAAAAAATGTTTTTTAAGGAATTTGATAATTACGTAGAATTACAATATAAAGGGCAAGCGTTAAATGTATCTTATTTAAGAAAAAGTGCGATGATGCGTTATGTCTTCAACGGTGAAATTCACTATATAAAAGGTGACAATATTGTTTCCATTAAAACATTAGAACAATTGCTTGAGGTATTAAATAATCAATTTAATACCCCAATTAGCCAACGGCTAACTGAAGAATTACAGTCCAGTCGTGCAGGACTTGCATTGAGCTATGAACATTTTAACCATAGAGAGTCAATGATTCAGGCTAGTTTAAAGTTTTCAAGATTGCCAGTAACCATTAATTTCTTTACATGGTTACAGCATATGAAAGAAGATAATGGTATTAATGATTTAAGTTATTCTGAAAGTCTCGTCATAGAAGGACATCCAACGCATCCACTAACCAAAACGAAATTACCATTAACGAATGAAGAAATTAAATTATATGCACCTGAATTTGAAAAGACGATTGCATTAAAAGTGATGCTTATTCATAAGCAAGATAGTGTAGCGACTTCGATGGAAGAAGATGATCAATATATATTAAACCACGTGATACCTGAATATAGATATAAATTGAAAGCATTTTTAGAACCGCATCATTTAGAATTAAACGATTATCGCGCTATACTCGTGCATCCATGGCAATATGAAAACGTGATTCCACAACAATTTGTATACTGGTTAGAGGAACATCGTCTTTTAACTACACCATTTGAAGTTGAAGCGAAAGCAACATTATCGTTCAGAACAATGGCGTTAATGAATAAGCCATTCCATATTAAGTTACCAGTCGATATTCAAGCCACAAGTGCAATAAGAACTGTTTCCCCTGTTACAACGGTGGATGGGCCAAAGTTAAGTTATGAGTTACAAGAAATGTTAAATGTTTACCCACAGTTAAAAGTAGCAATGGAACCTTATGGTATACATGCCCAAACTAATGAAGATATAGCACGTCAATTAGCTTGTATCGTGCGTTATGAACCACAAACCACAACAAATGGACTTACTTTAGTAACTGGCAGTTTAGTAAATAAAAATCCTGTAGATAACCAGGTCATCGTTGATAGTTATTTAGAATGGCTAGGGGTAGGTGTAACAAACAAAGCAATTAAACAATTTATAAGTCACTATGCTGAAACACTTATCCAACCATTAATTGGCTATATACAAGATTATGGAATTGCTTTAGAAGCACATATGCAAAATACTATTGTTAGTTTAGGACCAGATTTTCAAATGAAATTTATGGTGAGAGATCTAGGGGGTTCTAGAATTGATTTAAAGACTCTAACAAGACAATTACCCAATGTTAAGATTACAAATAAAAGTTTAGCTGCTGAGAATATTGAAGCGGTTATTGCTAAGTTTCAACACGCTGTGATTCAAAATCAAATTTCAGAATTAATACATCATTTTTCACAATATAATAACGTCAATGCAGATGAATTATTTGCGATTGTAAGTGAAGTAATAGAACAGTCAATCGATACTAAAAAGGCGCATGCGCAAGTGTTAAGACAAACATTGTTTGGACCCAAAATTAATGTGAAGGCATTGCTACGTATGCGTATGGAAGGCAAAGTAAAAAAATATTTAACAGTTGATTTAGATAATCCTATAAGTAATGAGGTGTAATGATGGCGCAATTAAAAGTAAACCTTTCTAAAATTAAATATAATGCTTACATTTTAAATACGCTTTTAAAACAGCATCACATTCATTTTACACCTGTTCTCAAATGTGTAGCTGGAGATAGAAAAATAGTAGAAACATTAAAAAGCGTTGGACTTACACATTTTGCTGATGCAAGAATAAATAATATTTTAAAAAGTAAAGATGATGATATCACTTATATGATGATTAGAACTGCTAACCACCAAGAATTAGAAGATATTGTGCAATGCGTTGATACGAGTATTCAAACAGAATTGGATACCATCCGACAAATTAATGAAATAGCAAGCAAGCAAAAAGTAAAACACAAGATATTATTAATGGTTGATTGGAAAGATTCTAGAGAAGGGGTGCTCACTTATGATGTGCTCGCTTATATTAGAGAAATCATTAATATGCATCACATACATCTTGAAGGGTTAGCTTTTAACTTTATGTGTTTTAATGAAATAGCACCAACGGAAGAAGATGTTGAGATGATTAACCAGTTTGTAAATTCGGTAGAAAAAGCCTCTCATTTGAAATTCAAAACAATATCAGGTGGCAATTCTAGTATGCTATTACAAATGCTCTATAATGATTTAGGTAAAATGAATGATTTAAGAATTGGTGAAACTTTATTTAGGGGTGTGGAAACGACGACAAACCAGCATTTAGATACCCTATATCAAAACGCTATTATTTTAGATACAGAAATTGTTGAAATCAAACCACGTATTAATATTAATAATGGTCAACAATACCTTCAAGCAATTCTGGATATTGGAAATTTAGATACCAATGTAGACGACATTAAACCTTTATATCATAATGTCGATGTACTTGGAGCTACGAGTGATCATTTAATGATAGACCTACTGAATAATGATCATTATCAGATTGGCGATAAAATACAATTTAGTTTAGGATATAAAGCTTTAGCACAAAGTATGTTTATGTCGCATTTAAATAGATTTTATTTAAATGATCTAGCGATTGAAGCAATGTGCTGTGAAAAAAATGTAAAAAAAATGAATAAGATTTAGTTTTTATCAAATGTTATTAAAAAACTTATTGACATTGATAATCGTTATCAATAAAATTAGAGGTGTAATGATACATATCTAAGGAGTGAAAACGATGAAGCACAAAGCTAAATGGATGGGTCTATTATTTTTAACATTAACAGCTCTCTTATTAGTAGCATGTGGTAAAGTGGGGGGTAATGACTCAGATGAATCCAACAAAGAAAGTAAAAGCAAAGACAGCGTTGCTATTAAACATGAGGGAGGCACAACCCATATTGATAAAAAACCCCAACGTGTAGTGTCACTTGAATTTTCATTTGTTGATGCATTGGCAGCATTGGATATTAAACCAGTGGGTGTAGCAGACGATGGTAAAAAAGATAGAATATTAAAACCCATCCGCGATAAAATCGGTGACTATAAATCAGTAGGCGCACGTAAGCAACCAAACTTAGAAGAAATTAGTAATCAAAAACCAGATCTTATTATTGCCGATAGTAATCGTCACAAAGGTATACAACAGGATTTAGAAAAAATAGCACCAACCATCATGTTACCGAGTTTCGATAGTGACTATAAAGATAATATAGAAGCTTTTAAAACAATCTCTAAAGCTGTAGGTAAAGAAGATAAAGGTAAAGATAGATTAAAAGAACATAATGAATTAATGGATAAGTATAAGAAAGAGATTACTATGGACAAATCTCAACCCGTATTAGCTACAGTTATTGCAAAATCAGGTTTATTAGCACATCCAGAGAATACTTATGTAGGTGACTTATTAAAAGAACTTGGTTTTAATAATGCGCTTAATAAAACTGAAACAGATAATCTATCTAAATATTTAAAAGGCCCTTATGTACAATTGAATTCAGAAGTGCTTTCAGATATTAATCCTGGGCGTATGTTTATCATGGTTGATAAGGGCAAAAATGACCCTAACTTGAAAAAACAAGAAGAAGAGCCGGTTTGGCAAAGCCTAGATGCTGTTAAAAATGATAATGTCTCTGTTGTAGATAGAAACACTTGGGCACGTGCGCGTGGTATTATTTCTTCTGAAGAGATTGCTAAACAATTAGTAGATATCTCAAAAAATGAACAAAATGATAAACAACAAAAGTAAGGTGAATGGTAAATGACTAAGTTAGATAGCATTAACCAAACCAGAACTGAAGATAAGAAAAATAAAAAACGCACTGCACTCACGTTTATTGTGAGTGTGTGTGCGCTTTTTGTCATTATCTATTTTAACTTAAGTATTGGCTCGTCTCGTATCGCTTTAGATGATTTTAAAGATTATTTTTTAACACATTCTGATTCAAAACAGACATTTTTAATACATAATGTACGAATGCCTAGAATGCTAGCTGGATTGTTAATCGGAGGAGCGCTCGGACTAGCTGGTTTACTAATGCAAGCAATGACTAGAAACCCATTAGCATCACCCCAAATTTTTGGTGTTAATTCAGGGGCTTCTTTTGTTATTGTTTTCATCACAATGATTATGCCAGCATTGTCTACGTACGCTACAATATTAGCGTTTATTGGCGCTTTCATTGGAGGGCTAACTGTGTATGCTTTATCTGGGTCTACGAGAGGTATGACGCCAGTCAAATTAGCACTTGCCGGCATGGCAATTCACCTATTCTTTTCAAGCTTGACGCAAGGGATTATCTTATTAAATGAAGATGCTACCTCGACCGTTATGTTTTGGTTAGTAGGTTCATTATCATCTGTTACTTGGACACAAGTATTAGGTATTACGCCTTGGTTGATCATTGCGTTTATCTGCACAGTATTGATATCCAAACAGCTGACAATTATGGAATTAGGTGAAGATTTGGCTACTTCATTAGGGCAAAACGTCAAATTGATGCGGGTGATGATTGGTATCTTAGTGATTGTATTGGCAGGTACTTCCGTTTCCATAGCGGGGCCAATTGGATTTGTAGGACTAATTGTGCCTCATATAGTTAAATATTATATTAAAACAGATTATAGATTTATGGTTCCATTAACAATGATAATTGGTGCAAACTTATTATTATTATCCGATGTTTTAAGCAGATTAATCGCCTTTCCTTTTGAGTCACCCGTTGGCATCGTAACATCGTTTATCGGTGCGTTTTATTTCTTAGCAATCACGATTAAAGGAGTGAAAAGACTATGAAGGGAGGAGTAACATTTCGCTATATACTTGTTTTAATATTGCTAATACTTTCGGCAATTGCATCACTTTCAATTGGTGCGGTATTAATTAACCCAATTGAAGCGGTGAATAGCCTTTTTATGCAAGATAATTTTATAATTAATGAATATAGAGCACCTAGAATGTTTCTAGCGTTTATTGTAGGGAGTAGTCTTGCAATTTCTGGCGCATTAATACAAGGTGTGGTAAGGAATGCGCTCGCATCACCAGATGTAATTGGAATTACAAAAGGCGCCAGTTTATTTGCTGTCGTGATTATCATGCTATTTCCTTCAGCTCCTTTATTTATATTGCCTTTTGGATCATTTATAGGTGCATTGATGATTAGCTTGATTTTAACTTTATTGATTTCCAAATTTAATGTAAAAGGGTCTAAATTAGCATTAATTGGTTTAGCTATCGGTGCAATATGTACTGCAATTGTCCAATATTTACTAATTCGAAATCCGCTTGATGCAAATACAGCATTGGTATGGCTTACTGGTAGTTTATATGGTCATAATATGTCGCACGTTTGGGTGATATTGCCGTGGTTTATAATTGCACTACCAATTATATTTTACTATTGCCATCAACTAGATATCCTAACATTAGGGGATGATGTGGCAATAGCATTAGGCGCAAAAGTAAAGAAAGTAAAAGCTATCCTTTTGTTTTTAGCAGTTATATTGGCTGGCGCATCGATATCAGTTGTTGGTGGGTTGAGTTTTTTAGGACTCATTGCACCTCATATAGCGCGGCAGTTAGTAGGGCATAAACACAAACATATTACGGTTATGTCTGGCTTACTAGGTGCCTTAATATTAATGATAAGTGATAGTCTAGCTCGAGGTATTCATCCGCCAATTGATATCCCAGTTGGCGTCATCGTAGCGATAGTAGGCGTACCTTATTTCCTATTTTTATTAAGAAGATTATAAAAGAAGCATATAAAAGATTGATTTAGTAAGCGCTTTCATATAAAGTGGAATTGATTCTATTGAAATTAGGGTCAATTCTTTTTTTCTATAAAAAAGTAGAGACACCAAAAAGACATAAAAATATGATTTACATATTTATACATAATAGGTTATAATTATTGCTGTTGCTTTTTAAAGTGTTTATAAAAATATATGCACCTAAGGGGTGAACGAAATGAATGAATATAATAAAGCACAAATTATCAGAGGAAGATTAAAATTCATTTTGATGTCTGTTTTAGGTATTATACTTTTTTTAATTCCTATAACGGTTACTGAAGATGGAGAAAAGCAAACGACTTTACCTGTGGCGTTTTTAGCAGGATTATTAAAAGACTTATTGGGTAATGCGATGCCATTAGTTATTGTATTGATTATTACAATATCCGGTATACTATCCTTAATATGCTCAACAGCCTTAAAAAATAAATTAAATCCAGAAGGATTAATGAACAATGCATTTAATGTAAAGATTGTATGGCTTCTTTTAAGAATATTAGCTGTAATCTTTGTGTGGATGACATATTTAAAAATAGGGCCAAAAGCAATTTACTCTGCTGATACAGGAGGCCTTGTGTTTGAAAGTTTATTACCAACACTCGTGACTGTATTTTTCTTTGCAGCACTATTTTTACCATTGTTAATGGAATATGGTTTACTAGAATTATTGGGGCCTATTTTCAGACCAATAATGAGACCATTATTTACGTTGCCTGGCCGCTCTACAGTAGACAATTTAGCATCATTTATTGGTGACGGCACAGTAGGCGTATTAATCACAAGTAGACAATACGAAGAAGGATTTTATTCTAGACGGGAAGCAACTGTTATAGCGACGACATTTAGTGTTGTATCATTAACATTTGCAATTGTAGTAGCTGAGACTGTACACATGCAAAACCATTTCTTTTATTTTTACTTGTCAGTAATTATTTCATGTATTGTTTGTGCATTGATTTTACCAAGAATTTGGCCGCTTAGATCGATTAAAGACGAATATTCAAAAGAAGTATCCGAAGAAATGAGAACAGAAAAATTACCTGATAACAAAACTGCATTAAGCCACGGATTTGATATGGCTACAGAAACTGGTATTAAAGCACCAGGATTTAAAGCATTTTTTAAATCAGGTTTTAAAACAGTGATGGATATGTGGTTTGTCATTTTACCAGTTGTCATGAGTGTAGGTACGTTAGCGACAATTATTGCAACGTATACACCAATTTTTGCTATTATTGGCAAACCTTTTGTACCATATTTAGAATTATTGCAAGTTCCTGAAGCTACACAAGCTTCTGAAACAGTTTTAATTGGCTTTGCTGATATGTTCTTACCTTCCATTTTAATTGAAGGTGTGGGAAATGATATTACGTTATTTGTCATCGGTGCTTTAAGTATTACGCAGCTGATTTATTTATCAGAAGTAGGCGGCGTCATTTTAGGTTCAAAAATACCAGTAAGTATTTTTAAACTTTTTGTTATATTCTTGATTAGAACAATTATTGCTTTACCAATTATTACTTTAATGGCACATCTGTACTTTAATTAATAATAAAAAACACACATTTTTACTATTTGGAGTTATTGTGGCAACGGTCAACATTTAAACAGAGTTTGTTTAAATAACTCCCTATATTAGTAAATGTGTGTTTGTTTATATTGAGATTTTAATTAATTAAGTTCGGATAATACGTTTGCCTTAACAATTTTATTACCTAAAATGGGTGATGTTTCATTATCAGATTTATTTTGATTATTATGTGCCTCTTTGAAAGCATCACTTTTTAGCCATCCTTTAAAAGCTTCTTCAGATTGCCACCAAGTATTAACGTACATTTGATCGTAATCTTCCTCATCATCTATTAACCATACTTCAATGCGATGGAAGCCCTCTAAATCTTGGATTTTACCACCCTGTGTAAACCTAGGAGCCAACTTTTCAGCGAATCCTTTTTTGACATCTATTCTATTTGTTACAACATACATGGTATTCACACACCTTTCAAATTATAAATTTAGTATATACCATTGATAGATGTTATTAAAATATATTGAATAGACTTATACAAACAAGAAAAAACCTGAGACTTAAAGTGAGGTCTCAGGTTTTTTCTTATTGGCAACTTACTGACTGAATTTCAAAATATGGCAATAGCAAAGCATTTTGAAATATAGTCAAGTATGTCTAATCAGATAAGAAAATTTAATGATTTTCAATAGACTGATATTTAACGTCTATTTAATTAGTTGTTTGTATGCGCAACGATAGGTTTAAAATAATAATTATTTTGTGATTTCGTCATATACTTTTTGGTCATTTTGTGTATAAATAATGTATTCATGGTCATCAGTATCGATGATAACACGATTCGTTTTTCCAAATGTAGACCCAATGCGTGAAACTTTATCTCTATCTAGCTTAGGTACCGCATGGATATTTTGATCTTGTGAAACATTCTTAATTTCATTAGTTGGAATCTTGATGTCAGCAACTCTCCATTGAATTCTTACTTCATTATTATCTTTTTTTACTGTCATTGCCATATTACGAACACATCCTTTAAATAATTTGTAAGTTTAGCATACAATAAAATGCAATCGTTTTCAAGAGATTATGTGATACTTTTTTGTATTATGTCATACTATTTAATTTTTGCGAAAGTATGTTCGCGTTCGTAGTGATATTGTGGTAAAATTTATCCGAGAAAAGGAGAAATGAAAATGACTGGTAAAACCCACGCTTCATGCGGTTTATTAGTAGGTGCAATGACAATAGAATACTTTCAAACTGATTTATTTACATCTATTACAATTATAACACTTGCAGTTATTTCAAGTTTATTACCTGATATTTGTCACACACAAAGTAAAATAGGTAGGAGGTTTAAAATATTGAGTTTATTGGTACGAACGCTGTTCGGCCACAGGACGTTTACACATTCGTTATTATTTATTTCTTTAATTATTATCCTATTATATTTTATTCAAACACCAGATTATTATTTAGTTTCAATTATCTTTGGTTTGCTTTCCCATGTTATACTAGATATGTTAACGCCTAGAGGTGTAAAATTATTATACCCTATACCATTGACAATTAAATTCCCCTTAGTTTTTAGAACCGGAGGATTAGTAGATTTGTCGTTGGCAGGTGCGCTTACTACAGGCGCTATTTACGTATTATTCCAATCATTTTTTAATAACCTATTTTTGAATTTATAGCAGTTATGGTTGTGATTATAATTATAATAATATAAAGTACACATAGTGAATTTATATATTCTTATTAGATATAAGATATTATTTTTATCTATTATGAATATAAAGGAGAGAGGACATGCTAGATAAGAAAGAATTAGAGAAGTTTAATCAAGAACATCTAATTGAATTTGAAAAATTAATGAGCAACAATGAAAAAGAACAATTAGAAAATCAAATCGATGCACTAGATTTATCTTACATTCAAGATTTGTATAACGATTTATATGTAAATAAACAAATCATTGATGATGTGTCTTCAGTAAACGAAGTTAAATATGATGTAAAAGAAGCTTTTTCTGAAAAGGATATTACTCAATATGAAAAAGTTGGGTTAGAAGCAATCCAAAATGGAAGATTTGCAGTTGTACTTATGGCTGGTGGTCAAGGCACACGCTTAGGTTATAAAGGTCCTAAAGGTGCATTCGAAATCGAAGGTGTAAGTTTATTTGAACTGCAAGCACGCCAATTATTAGATTTGCAAGCTAAAACGGGCGTTTATATTGATTGGTATATTATGACTAGCAAAATAAACGACAAGCAAACACAAATATTTTTTGAGGAAAAGAATTACTTTGGTTACGATAAAGCACATGTACATTTCTTTATCCAAGATAATATTGTGGCGTTATCAGAAGAGGGTAAATTAGTTCTAGATGTAGATAGCAATATTTTAGAAACGCCTAACGGTAACGGTGGCGTATTTAAATCTCTTAAAAAAGCTGGTTACCTTGAAGATATGACTGAAAATGGAGTTGAATACGTCTTTTTAAACAATATTGATAATGTGTTAGTCAAAGTTCTAGATTTGTTCTTTGCAGGTTACGCGTTCCAAAATAGCATGGACGTTACTACAAAATCAATTCAACCTAAAGAAGGTGAGAGCGTAGGTAGATTAGTTACAACGAATCATAAAGACACTGTGCTTGAATACTCTGAACTAGACCCAGAAACTGCTAATCAATTAAACAATGCCAATATAGGTATACATATGTTTAAATTGCAATTCATCAATAATGTAGTAGATAATGCTTTGCCATATCATTTAGCAGTTAAACAACTTAAACAATTAGATGACGATTTTGGTGTTATTGAAAAACCTACGTTAAAATTTGAATTGTTTTATTTCGATATTTTCCAATATGCTCATAGTTTTATGACATTGCAAGTACCGAGAGAAGAGGAATTTTCACCTTTGAAAAACAAAGAAGGAAAAGATAGTGTAGAAACTGCTGCAGCTGATTTAAAACGTTTAAATAGGATCTAAGAAAAAGGTGGTTACACTAATGACTAAAACATTAGAAGCGAATAATAATAAAGTAACTAAAACATTTAAAAATATAATACCTCTAACGTTTGGGGAAGAAATTGGTAACGCAGTATCACATGGTGT
Source organism: Staphylococcus sp. GDY8P120P (assembly GCF_017892065.1). Lineage (NCBI taxonomy): Bacteria > Bacillati > Bacillota > Bacilli > Caryophanales > Staphylococcaceae > Staphylococcus > Staphylococcus sp. GDY8P120P. The sequence goes on from NZ_JAESKI010000022.1 coordinate 118,169, forward strand.
TGCTGCTTTTGTTACTTTATGCATATTGCCATATGCAGCCGTACAAAGTTTCTTTACACACGGTGTGTTGGGTTCATTGAGTGTATCAATATATGTAATAAGTATTTTTCTAATGTTTTTATCCTCAACGGTATACCATACAATGCCTAATTATTCTTCCCATAAATTTATACTTAGGATTATTGATCATAGTATGATTTACATCGCTATTGCTGGGACGTACACACCTATATGTTTAGTGTTAGTGGGTGGTTGGATTGGATGGACCGCAATGATTGTGTTATGGGGGATTACACTTTGGGGTATTCTCTATAAATCTATAGCTAAAAAAGTGAATCATAAACTCAGTTTGACGATGTATCTTGTAATGGGTTGGATTGGGGTAATATTCTTACCAACGATTATTTTTGATACAACTTTAACTTTTATGTTATTTATTTTATTGGGTGGTATAGCTTATACTGCAGGTGCTTGGTTTTATGCACAAAAAGAACGCCCATATTTTCATATGATTTGGCATTTATTTATTTTAATAGCTTCTGTTTTTCATTTTATAGCTATTTTATATTTTATGTAAAACGTTTATAAAGTGATTGTTTTTCAGAACTAAAAATGAATAAAGCGTGTTATATACTTGAGTTAGCATAATTGAAGCGTGGTTAAAGACTTAGTTTTTAATTTATTAAAAATATAGTCAACTTTTGAGGGCGAGAAGGAAATCAAATTTTTAATTTGATTCTACTTCTCGCTTTAATTTTAATTATTTTTATAGGGCAATAGGCGTAATTTGAATACAACCTATTGAACTAAACGAAGAAGCGTGGTTTAGTGGACATGTTAAAAATAAATATCATATGTTAGGAGGTTTGTTATGAATATAAAAACGCTAGGCATCGTAATTGCATTGATATTAATTATGTTTATGTCTGCAATTGAAACGTCAATCGTTTCATTGGCATTACCGACAATAAGAGATGATTTAAATGTGACAGCATCTATATCCCTCATTTTTGCTGTTTATTTCATAGCCATTGTGATAGCCAATCCTATTGTAGGGGAGTTATTAGATCGTACTAAGATTATATACATAACATTATTAGGATTGGTCCTTTTTACAATAGGAAGTCTTTTTTCAGGCATGAGTAGTACGTTTGCTATTTTAATCGCATCACGTTTCGTCCAAGGTCTAGGTGCAGGTATTATGATGGCGCTAAGTCAAATTGTGCCTAAGCTTGCATTTAAAATTCCATTACGCTACAAAATCATGGGAATTGTAGGTAGCGTGTGGGGTATATCAAGTATTATTGGCCCCGTTTTAGGCGGTGGCATTTTAGAATTTGCTACGTGGCACTGGTTATTCTTTGTTAATATTCCTATAGCTATTGTGGCAATGATATTAGTAATACTTACATTTCATTTTGAACACGAAACTACAACGGCTTCACATAAATTGGACATTAAAGGGCTTATGTTGTTTTATATATTTATCTTCTTTTTAATGTTTGCCGTGATGAACGAATCTTATTGGTATTTAAATGTACTTTCCTTTGTTATAGCAATTATGATGGGCATTGTTTTAATTAAAAATGAAAAAGGTGTAAGCACGCCGTTTTTCCCTGTAAGAGAATTTAATAAAACAATTATTCTAGTTTTTATAACAGATTTTTTATATGCCATTATGTTAATGGGTTATAATTTATATATGCCGATTTATCTCCAAGAAGAATTAGGTCTTTCTCCATTGCAAAGCGGGTTTGTTATCTTTCCAATTTCATTTGCATGGCTAGTATTGAATTTCACTTTAGATAAAATTGAAGCAAAAATGTCCAGAAAAGGATTATATATTTTTGCTTTCACGCTATTAATGGTATGTGGTATTTTAATAATAGCTGGTACAAAAACGCCTGTTTTTATGGCTTTCAGTTTATTGCTAGCTGGTGTGAGTTTCGGTACAGTTTATACTAAAGACAGTGTGATTACACAAGAAGAAACCTCTCCGCAAAATATGAAACGCATGATGTCACTGTATACATTAACGAAAAGTTTGGGGAACTCAATAGGGTCTACCATTATGGGTACAGTCTATGGCGCGTCTATTACGTTTATCAATTTACCAATACACAACGTCATATTATTGAGTATCGTTATTCTAATTATATTATTTGTATTATGGAACACGCTTTACAAACAACAAGGTAATACACTTAAATCTTAGAATAGAAAAACATCAATCATATAAATTATTAAGCAAGTATTGAAGTTTAGTGAAATTTAATACTTGCTTATTTGCATTTGGTTGTATGTTGTTATAATGGTAGAATAAGAAATAGTTTTATAAAGTTGAGAAACATTACACATAGAGATGGGAAGCAGATTAGATGAAAGGGAGGACAGTAAGCAATGAAATATATAAAGTATTTATTTACAACGCTTATTGTACTTTCGGTTTTTATCATTTCAGGGGCTATATTTTTAGCATTTTTAGGATTTGGGTTATATGGGTTAAGTCGAATCCTTATTTTTTTTCATCTAGCATATTTTGGTTATAATAAAAGTTTTTACGATAACTTAATTTATTATGGTAGTTACATTGTACTAGGATATTTTACTTTGTTTATTATAGAAAATTTAATGGATTATTTTAGAAAAAAATTACCAGATAACGCATATTTTCAAGGCTTCACGTACCATTTAATTACGTTTACAGTTACAACATTACTTTTCTATTTTATTGTGCATATCCATTATACTTATATAAATATTGATTTTTGGGTGATTGTTGTAATTATGGGTATGTTATTTATATGTAAAGAAGTATTTTATCCAGATAGTAAAAATCTCAATCAAAATAAATAATTGGTTACCTCTAATGATTTGAATTAAAAGTGAATAATCGAGCATATGAATGAAAAAGTGGTGATTTAATGACAGTAGAAAATTTATCTAAATCAAGTAGAAATATGATTGTTGCAGTAATGATTATTAGTGCTTTTATTGCTATATTAAATCAGACTTTGTTAAATACAGCATTACCTCAAATAATGAAAGGTTTAAATATTAATGAAAGCAAATCTCAATGGTTAGTTACTGGATTTATGTTAGTGAATGGTGTAATGATACCGCTTACCGCTTACTTAATGGATAGAATTAAGACGAGACCATTATATTTGATGGCTATGGGTATATTTCTCTTAGGTTCTATCATTGCAGCCATAGCTCCAACTTTTGGCATTTTAATGTTAGCACGTGTTATTCAAGCAATTGGCGCGGGTATTATTATGCCTTTGATGCAGTTTACGTTGTTTATGTTATTTCCAAAGAGTGAACGCGGTTTTGCTATGGGATTAGCTGGATTGGTTATACAATTTGCACCAGCAATAGGCCCAACGCTTTCAGGTTTAGTTATTGATGTGACAAGCTTGAGGATGCCATTCATTATTGTCGTAGGTGTATCATTAATTGGTTTTATCTTTGGAGCCATTTTTATAAAGAGTTACAACACAACAAAAGATACTAAATTGGACAAGCGCTCAGTAGTGTATTCAACACTTGGATTTGGAATGATGCTTTATGCATTTAGTAGTGCAGGCAATTTAGGCTTTGGTAATCCGATTGTTATCATATCATTAGTTGTTAGTTTACTAATTATTTGGGTTTTCATTAAAAGACAATTTAACATTAGTAATCCTCTGTTAAAGTTAATTGTATTCAAAAACAGAGTGTTTACATTAACTACGATTACATCAATGATTGTAATGATGTCTATGGTAGGTCCGGCATTACTAATACCACTGTATGTTCAAAATGCATTAGGCTTGTCGGCTTTTCTTTCAGGATTAGTTATAATGCCAGGAGCTATTATCAATGGCGTTATGTCGATATTTACAGGTAAATTTTATGATAAATACGGAGCCAGACCATTAATTATTACTGGGTTTAGTTTATTAACTATATTTTCAATCATGTTGTGCTTCTTAAAAGCAGATACTTCATATATGTATCTCATTATTGTATACGCGTTAAGAATGTTCTCTGTTTCATTATTAATGATGCCATTAAACACCGCAGGTATTAATGCACTACATAAAAATGAAATTTCACATGGTACAGCAATTAGTAACTTTGGACGTGTGACGGCAGGTTCTCTTGGGACAGCCTTAATGGTTACTGTTATGTCAATTGGATCCAAAGCCTATACTCAGACAACGAGCGCCGAAGAAAATAATGATTTATTACAACGTCAAGCTATAGCAACAGGCGTAGATTTATCATTTTTAGTAATAAGTATATTTGTAGTCATCGGTTTTATATTAGCCTTATTTATCAAAGAGCACAGAGATGTTAACAACGCTAATACTCGGAAAGTATCATAAGAAAAAAGAAGTTAGTTTCAATTTTTAAGAATTAGTACACATTGAGCTAACTTCTTTTGTATTACAAAGATTATATTTATACTAAATATAAACTTATTTTAAAGTGCTTAAAGCAAATTTAAGTTATGTTTGTTAGAATATAAGTAAATATATTTATAAGATAGAGGGGGACGCTTTGTGTTAACGATAGAGCAAGTTAAAGAACTTGTTGGAGAACTTAAAGATCCAATAATCAATGTACCTTTAAAGGAAACAGATGGAATAGTAGAGGTAACAACAAAAGATGAGATTGATCATGTAAGTGTTAAGGTGGCGATGGCTCAATTAGGGGGACAGCCTCAATTAGATTTACAAATGGCTATTGTGGAAGTGCTTAAAGAAAACGGGGCAAATACAGTTGGAATTAGATTTGAAGAATTACCATCTGAAGTTGTTGAACAATATAGAGGGAAAAGTGATGATCAACCTCAAACAATAGAAGGTTTATTATCAAAAGATAACCCAGTGGAATTTATTGCTATTGCTTCAGGTAAGGGTGGCGTCGGTAAATCTACTATAGCAGTTAATTTAGCTGTTTCATTAGCAAGAGAGGGTAAAAAAGTCGGTTTAGTTGATGCTGATATTTATGGTTTCAGTGTTCCTGATATGATGGGGATTGATAAAAAACCAGAAGTAGACGGCAAAGAAATTATCCCGGTTGAACGCCATGGCGTTAAAGTAATTTCTATGGCATTCTTCGTAGAGGAAAACGCTCCTGTCATTTGGAGAGGCCCAATGTTAGGAAAAATGTTAACAAACTTCTTTGTTGAAGTTCGTTGGGGAGATTTAGATTATCTTCTTTTAGATTTACCACCTGGTACTGGTGATGTTGCATTAGACGTACATACAATGTTGCCTTCAAGTAAAGAAATAATAGTTACAACGCCTCATCCAACTGCAGCGTTTGTTGCAGCAAGAGCAGGTGCAATGGCAAAACACACAGAACACTCTATTTTAGGTGTTATTGAAAATATGTCTTATTTTGAAAGTAAAGAAACTGGGAACAAAGAATACGTGTTTGGTAAAGGCGGCGGTGAAAAGTTAGCAGATGAATTGCAAACGGATCTTTTAGGTCAGTTACCATTAGAGCAACCGTCATGGAACCCAAAAGACTTCTCACCATCTATTTATCAAGTTGATGATAAACTTGGAAAAATATACCAATCAATGGCGCAGCAAATCATCGATAAAACTGAAAAATAAGCGCTTGATTTAAGTGGGTAGAATTTATTTTAATTCTACCCACTTTTTCTCTTGCATTTTTTATAAATGGTGGTAGAATAGTTTCTTGTGACCGATAAAAGAGTGATTCAAGCACTCATAATATTTATCACAAAAAATGATATTAAGTATTGACTTTAGTTAAAGAAGTTGATAATATAAAAAAGTCGTCAAAACGACAATAACATTATTTAAAATAATTTTAAAAAGTGTAAAAAATATACTTGATAAAAAGAAAATAATAATTTAATATTATTAAAGTAATGTTAAGTAATTATTTAAAAAATAAATTCTTTGTTGACAAGACGTAAACAAAGATGGTAAGCTATTAAAGCAACTATTTATAAATGAACATTGAAAACTGAA